>JBDSHL010000258.1:0-5770 GCA_039918515.1 Saprospiraceae bacterium
TTTCAGTTCTGATTTTTTCATCAAAAATTTCAGCACCTCCTCCAGGAAGTGAATCGACTCCACTTTCAAGTATACGTTTCATTCCATCTTCGTAGCTTACTTTTGCCTTTTTGAAAATGTAGTGGTATTCCACCGGAGTTAATGCTTTGAGATGAAGAAGAGGCCTGTGTTTTTTAATGGCCTTAAATAATTCAACATAAAATTCCAAATCGTATTGCGGCAAAACTCCTCCAACAATATGCACTTCAGTAACGTCCTTGTCATCATAAGATCTTACAATGTCCATGATTTGATCATGTGTGTATTCCCAGCCTTCAGATTTTTGTTTGATCAGTCGGGAATAAGAACAGAAAGTACAAGAATAAATGCAAACGTTGGTTGGTTCAATGTGAAAATTTTTATTGAAAAATACCTTATTGCCATGTTTTTTAGTTCGAATGTAATTAGCCAAGCTTCCAACGAAACTCAACGACCCTTCTTCAAATAAATGGAGACCTTCATCAGTGCTAATACGAATGCCAGAAACAACTTTATCGGCAATTTCTTTCAAGCTTTGTGTAGGGGTGTTTTGAATTAAAAACTGTAACGATGCTTTGTTGGGCATATTTTTTAAATATCGATGTGAAGATATAACGCAGATGGGCTTTCAAGGTTTATTATAACTCAAATAATCTCAAAGCAGAGGAATTTGGTGATTTGCGAATTATTCTATAGGTCTATTTAAGCAGATATTCTTACTTTTGAATCATGCTTTCGATCCTCATTCCGGTTTATAAACAAAGGGTAACTCCATTTGTCACCGATTTATACCGCGCTTCTGTTAAAGCGAATATAGAGTTTGAGATCATTGTGATGGATGATGGATTTGAGCAAGAGTTCAGATTGAACAATGAGGATATTCTAGTAAATGAAAGAATAAAGATTTTCTATTTAGACAAGAACATTGGAAGGTCTGCCATAAGAAACAAACTATTCGAAAAAGCTTCTTTTCCAAATTTATTGTATCTAGATGCAGACGGTGAATTAGAATCGGATGATTTTGTAATTCATTACAAACAATTTTTAGACACTCAAGAAATTGTTTCAGGAGGAAGAATTTATCAACCAGAGATTCCTAAGGATC
Source organism: Saprospiraceae bacterium (assembly GCA_039918515.1). Classification (GTDB taxonomy): domain Bacteria; phylum Bacteroidota; class Bacteroidia; order Chitinophagales; family Saprospiraceae; genus Vicinibacter. Next base: position 1,124 of record JBDSHL010000258.1, read on the forward strand.
CGAATATAATTCTTCATTGGAAATATGGATTAAACAAAGAATCTAAAAGTGCTTTAGTAAGAAATAAATCCACTTACTTAAGTTTTCATTCGAATAATTTTTTAGTACCTAAATCTATAATGCAAGCGTTCCCTTTCGATGAAACGATTAAAACCTATGGTTATGAAGATTTACTATGGGCGAAAACCCTTTTTAAAGAAGGAATTCAAATTCGTCATATTGATAATCCAGTAAAACATCTTGGGTTGGATGATTCCGATAATTATTTGGAAAAAATAGAGGATTCAATGGCCAATCTGGTAATGCTTTCTAACACTCCTCAAGCATTACACCTTCCACTGGAAAGTGCGTATAATAATTTACAGAAACTTGGATTGTCCAATGTATTTGTTAAAATATTTGATTATTTAAAATTAAAAATGATAAGTAATCTGAAGAGTAATTCTCCTTCTTTAGGCCTCCTTCAATGGTATAAACTAGGAAGATATGCGGAATTGAAATTAAAAAAATAGATTCAGTTTCTTATCGTAGTATAATTTATTTTGAATCTAAATTTGTATAGATTTTTAAAAATAATTGACTTGTAATAATTAATTGAAATTTGTAACTATTCAGCCAAATCTTTAGAAATATTCCAGAGAAAAAAATTGTAACAATGGATTAAAGGCATCGAATTAATGTTTTTAAAAATTATTTTGGAATTCATTTTTACGCTTTTTACGAAAATCTTGACTTACTGAATAATTACTGAATTTTTAATAAATTATATTTAAAATTTATTTAATATGAAATAACCTGAGATACAAATGATAGAAAATAATATGTTAACAAAACATTTGTTGAATTCAAAAAAAAACAATATTTTGCATGATCAAACAGTATGCTTTGTCAAATAAATCAACTAAGCCAGAATGAAATTTAACATATTTAATGTATTAATTATGTGTATATCATTCTTAGGCAACGTAATAGATATTAATGCGCAAACTACTATACGTGGAGTTCTTAAAGATGGCAAAACTGGTGAGGCTTTAATTGGTGCAACCGTTTTAGTTAAGAGTACCAAAATTGGAACGGTAACGGACTTTGAAGGAGCATTTATTCTAAAGATTGCTGAATCCTTACCAGTAAATTTAGAAATAAGATATGGTGGTTATGCAACTAAAGAAGTTCAATACTCTGAGAATAATAAAAATATAGTCATTAGTTTGGATGAGGAAGCCATTGTTATGGACGTTGTTGAAGTTAAAGGAACAAGAATATCTGATAAACAGAAAGAATCTCCACTTACTATTGAGTCCATGGATCTTTTGGCAATCAAAGAAACTCCTGCGGCTAACTTTTATTCTGGCTTAGGCGCATTGAAGGATGTGGATCTTACAACTGCAAGTTTGGGTTTTACAATTATCAATACAAGAGGATTTAATAGCACAAATCCTGTCCGATCATTGCAAATCATTGATGGTGTTGATAATCAGTCCCCTGGTTTGAATTTTTCATTAGGTAATTTTTTAGGTGCATCAGAACTTGATGTTTTGAAAGTTGATTTAGTCGTTGGGGCAAGTTCAGCTTTCTATGGTCCGAATGCCTTCAATGGAGTCATCAGTATGGAGACAAAGAGTCCTTTTTTACATAAAGGGTTATCAGCTTCAATTAAAACAGGAGAAAGAAATCTGCTAGAAGCTGCAGTTAGATGGGCGGATGCTTTTAAGAATAAAAAAGGCAATGAATACTTTGGATATAAGATAAATCTATTCGGATTCAAAGCACACGATTGGGAAGCAGATAATCTTGATCCTGTTTCTGGAACTTTATCTGCAAAAGATAATCCAGGTGGATATGATGCAGTTAATATATATGGGGATGAATACCAATTGGAATTTGATCAAAGATCATCCGTTGCTACCTATCCAGGTCTAGGGATATTTCATCGCCGCGGATATCGAGAGAAAGATATTGTAGATTATAATTCATATAATTTTAAAACGAATATAGCGCTGCATCTGAGAACTAAACCAGACTTGACATATGCTTCCCCTGAATTCATTGTAAGCTCAAATTATGGTGGCGGGACTACAGTTTTTCAAGGTGACAATAGATTTAGTCTTAAGAATATTAAATTCTTTCAACATCGAATAGAATTTATAAAAAAGGACAATTATTTTGTTAGATTCTATGCAACGCATGAGGATGCTGGCGATTCCTATGATCCTTATTTTACAGCCATCAAAATGCAGCAATATGCAAGTAACAATGCAGATTGGTTTACTTCATACAGCAACGATTGGATTTTAAATTTTGTGCCTAAAATCAAACAGTTTGAAGGCTATCCGGTTATTACTGATTTCCTTGGAATGCCAGATGCCTATAAAAAAGCTTTATCCGAATTTTTAGCCAAACATCAAGATAGTTTAACAATATGGCATGAGCACTCCCAACAGACTGCTAATTCAGGTAATATTTTGGGCACCACCAAGGATTTTTTAGTTCCAGGAACACCGGAATTTGACAAGGAATTCAAAAGCATAATTAGCAAAATTGCTTATTCAGAAGGAGGAACAAAATTCTTTGATAAATCGGCATTACTACACTGGCAAGGAGAATATAAATTAAAAGATATTTATTCTAACAATTGGATTAATGGATTAGATCTTACCTTTGGATCTAGTGAAAGAGTTTATTTACCCAATTCTAAAGGATCCATATTATTGGATACTGGAAATGCGAATATCAGCACTTTCGAATGGGGCATTTATGTAGGGCCTACTTTAAATGTAATGCAAAATAAATTAAGATTTAATGTTACTGCAAGGTTAGACAAGCATCAGAATTTTGAATATCTTCTATCTCCTGCAGCTTCTATAGTTTATCAACCATCCAAGAATAATTATTTGCGAGTTTCTTTTTCATCTGCTATCAGAAACCCAACCTTAACTGATCAATACTTACATTATAATGTTGGTCGAGCGATTTTGTTAGGCAATATCAATGGAATTAAAAATTTAATTACAGTGGGTTCCTTTATTGACTTTTTGAATAGTGGCAAAAGAGATACTTTGAAATATTTTGATATAAGTGCAATAAGACCTGAAAAGGTTAAGACCATTGAAGTGGGATACAGAACAACGATATGGCAGAGTATTTTTGTGGACATGGGTTATTATTTTAGTCGTTATAAAGACTTTATTGGGTATCAACTCGGTGTTGATGCTTTTATACCTCAAGGTACAAGTACGCCAACATCTGCACAAGTATATCGCGTAAGTTCTAATGCTAAAGATGTGGTTACTTCTCAGGGTTTCTCCATTGGTTTGAATTATTTTTTGTCTGATGCATACGGAATTAAAGGTAATTACTCTTGGAATGTATTAAACACCGTTTCAGATGATCCTATTATACCAGCATTCAACACGCCAGAGAACAAATACAATATTGGGATAACTGGAAGAAATCTCGATATTTTTGGAATAAAAAATATTGGATTTGGGATTAATTATAAATGGATACAAGGATTTGTATTCGAAGGTTCCCCACAATTCACAGGCATAATACCTTCCTATAATATGACTGATGTTCAAGTAAATTGGAAATGGGAATCAAAAGATATCAATTTAAAATTAGGAGCATCTAATGTTTTCGATCAAAAATCTTATCAGACTTATGGAGGGCCATTGATAGGTAGAATGGCTTACGCTAGTCTTCTTTATGAATTCAAAAAGAAATAATTTTATTAATTAATTAAATAAATCAATAACATGAAAAAATTCTACTTTTTATTTTTTGTACTAATTGTAATGACCAGTGTGGTTTTTGCACAAAACCGTTATTCTGATCCATCATTCGCTGTAAAGATAACAACAAATGTTACCTATGGAACTAATATTGGTATCATTACAGGTGCTCCTAAGGCTGAAGCATTACTTATGAATGTTTATGAACCTATTGGAGACACAAAGACGGATAGACCAGTGGTACTCATTGCTCATACTGGAAGTTTTCTGCCTCCTATATTTAACGGACAAGCTACAGGTTCTCGTTCAGATTCAACTGTAGTATACACCGCGAATTACCTTGCTTCACGAGGATATGTTGTAATCGCTTATACCTATCGTTTTGGATGGCTTCCTACGTCTACGGATCAGAATGCAAGAACTGGATCTTTATTGCAAGCAGCATATAGAGCTATTCAAGATACCAGAACTTGTATTAGGTATGTAAAGAAGTCAGTAGCTGAAGATAATAATCCATATGGTATCGATCCTGGTAAAATTTGTGTGTGGGGAATTGGCTCAGGAGGTTACCTTGCATTGGGTGCAGGAAGTTTGAATGACTTTGCAGAAGTTACACTACCTCAATTTATCAACTCTGCAACATTACTTCCTTTTATCGATTCAACTCTTTTAGGAAATATTTATGGAACAACTCAAGCAGCGATTTGCTTGCCTAATTATCCTGATTATTCTTCTAAATTTCAACTCAGTGTGAACTTAGGCGGCGCATTAGGAGATTCAACCTGGATGGATGGTGAAGCAGTTGAACCAGCTTATACAGGTGTACATTGTACCAATGACTTTTTTGCACCTTATTATCAAGGTCCTGTAATTGTTCCGATTACCAATCAATTTGTCATTTATGCAACAGGAACAA
>JBDSHL010000259.1:0-8020 GCA_039918515.1 Saprospiraceae bacterium
AATTGCAGACATATACTATATACTAGTAAACAGAAGGGTTTGAAAAATGTTTATATTGTAGTAAAATTATGTTTTGATTAAATAATATTTTATAGAGCTTTATTATTGATAGGTTTAATAGCTTTAAAGTGAAGCCTGAATTATTTTTTTATTGTTCATAACTTGATTTGTTAGTAAAATAACTTCCTAAAATTTTGATATATATCTTTTTATGAGCAATTATAAGATTTCTAATTGTTAAGTATTGCATTATGAGTTTTTATAATTAACTTTGTATCGTGAATTTAACAAATAAAGTTGTAACAGACGTTCTATCCAATTTAGGTATTGAATCCTTTAATGATATGCAAGTCAGCATGCATGATGCAATTATTTCTTCTAATGAAGTAATGTTATTGGCACCAACTGGGTCTGGAAAAACTCTCGCTTTTCTGTGGCCATTGTTGACTTTGTTAAAGCCTGGCTCCAACCGTATTCAATGTTTGATATTGACACCTACGAGAGAATTAGCATTGCAAATTGAATCCGTATGGAAAAAAATTGGTAGTGGATTTAAAGTTAATACCTGCTATGGAGGACATTCTATGCAAGTCGAAATTCAAAACTTTTCTTCCCCTCCTGCATTATTGATTGGAACACCTGGTCGAATTGAAGATCATTTGAAACGCAATTCTTTTGTTACCGATGAATTAGAATTTTTAGTTTTAGATGAATTTGACAAGGCATTGCAATTAGGATTTCAGGACCAAATGGCTTCCATCATTCTTAAATTGAATAATCTTAAAAAAAAGATATTGGTTTCTGCGACACCAAGCCCTAACATTCCTAAGTTTGTACAGTTTATTAATCCAAATACATTGGATTTTATTTCTGATGAGAATTCAAAGTTAGACCTAAAATTACTTTGGGTGAGATGCAATACTTCTAATCGGATACATAAACTAATAGAATTAGTTTCTAATTTGAAAGATGAGTGTGCACTCATTTTTTGTAATTTAAGAGAAACTACAGAAGTGTTGTATAATGAATTCTTGTCAAACGATATTTCGGCCACTTTTTACCATGGAGGACTTGAGCAAGAAGCGAGAGAGTTGGCATTGATTCGATTTCGAAATGGAAGTGTCAATTTTTTAATTTCAACAGATCTTGCTGCAAGAGGATTGGATATTCCTGAGATGAAGCATGTTATTCATTTCGAACTACCTTTAAAGCTGGACGAATTTATTCATCGAAATGGAAGAACAGCCAGGATGAATACTTCTGGAACGGTTTTTTTATTCGCTAAGGAAAGAAATGAACTTCCAGATTATATTGATGAGGAAGTAGAAGAGTTTCGTAGTGATAAATCATTAGCCATTCCATCTGTTCCTCTATATACTACAATATACATTAGTGGTGGGAAAAAATCCAAAATCAATAAAGTAGATATAGTAGGATTTTTTACTCAAAAAGGAAAATTGCTCAAAGATGATATTGGTCTAATTTTCGTAAAAGAATATTATTCATTCGCTGCAGTCAAAACAAATAAAGTTAGTAAATTACTTAAGAATATTGAATTAGAGAAAATGAAAGGTAAGAAATATCGAATTCATATTGCAAAATAATTTCGATTATAATATATGATAATTTGGAATAAGTAGTTATATGGAACCAGTGAAACCAAGTAAGAAAGATCCATTACACGGCATTACGCTTGAAATGATGGTAACTCATTTAGTTACTACCTATGGTTGGAAGGAGTTAGGAGAAAGAGTAACGATCAATTGTTTTATTAATGAATAAAGTATGGCTTCCAGTCTTAAATTTCTTAGAAGGATGCCTTGGGCGCGAAAAAAAGTAGAAGACTTTTATTTGTATACTTTAAGACAGGATAAGAAAAAGTTTAATCTGTGATTTCCACAATTGAGTGTACTTTTGAAGTATAAAAAGTAAGCAGTTGTGAATCCTCGAGTTCTCTTAATTACACCACCTTTTACCCAATTAAATACACCTTATCCGGCAACAGCTTATTTAAAAGGATTTTTGAATACGAAGCAAATTGTATCAGCTCAATATGATCTAGGCATTGAAGTCATATTGCAGCTTTTTTCACAAAGAGGTTTAGAACAATTATTTGATTTTGTTCAGACAAAGAAAATTTTAAAAGTATCTGAGAACGCTAAAAGAATTTTAGCATTAAAAGAAGAATACATTAAGACAATTCATCATGTAATTTCTTTTCTACAAGGGAAAAATCCTTCTTGTGCAAGATTAATTTGTCAAGGTCATTTCTTGCCCAAAGCTTCTAGATTTGAAGAACTAAACGATTTGGATTGGGCCTTTGGTGCTATGGGAATTCAGGATAGATCTAAATATTTGGCCACTTTATATCTAGAAGATTTATCTGATTTTATAATGGAATGTGTTGACGAACATTTTGGATTTAGTAGATATGCTGAAAAACTTGGATCATCTGCACATAGTTTTGATGAATTGTATAATGTTTTGCAAAGTGAATTATCTTATATCGATATCCTGCTCATAAGTTTGTTAAGTGAAAAGTTCAAGCATTTAGATACACAGTTGGTTGCAATTTCGGTGCCGTTTCCAGGAAATTTGTTAGGAGCATTTCGAATTGCACAATGGTTCAAACTAAATTTTCCAAATGTGAAATTAGCAATGGGAGGTGGATTCCCCAACACAGAATTAAGGTCACTTTCAGATGAAAGAGTTTTTGAGTTTTTTGATTTTATTGCGTTAGATGACGGCGAAGCACCAATAGAACATATATTAGAATTATTGGATGGTAAACGCCCAATAGATCTATTGAAGCGCACTTTTGTTTTACAAGAGAATGAAGTAAAGTATTGTAATTATAGTCTAAGTAAAGATTATTCACAATCAGAATTGGGTACACCAGATTATTCAGACTTATTTATGGATAGTTATATCTCCATCATGGAAATTGCCAATCCGATGCATAGTTTATGGAGTGATGGTACATGGAATAAACTGACGATGGCTCATGGATGTTATTGGGGTAAATGTACGTTTTGCGATATATCCTTAGATTATATAAAGAATTACGAGCCCGCTACCGCTATTTTATTATGTGATCGAATAGAAGAATTAATTCAACAAAATGGAATTCGTTCATTTCATTTCGTGGATGAAGCCGCGCCACCAGCTCTTATGCGAGCAATGGCTTTAGAGATTTTAAGAAGGAAATTAGTCATCAGCTGGTGGACAAATATTCGATTCGAAAAAAGCTTCACACGAGACCTCTGTATATTATTAAGTGCGTCTGGATGCATTGCAGTTTCTGGAGGATTGGAAGTTGCTTCAGATCGATTATTAGATTTAATTCAGAAAGGAGTAACGGTTGCTCAAGTAGCAGAAGTTACAAATCATTTCTCTAATGCTGATATATTAGTACATGCTTATCTTATGTTTGGATTTCCTACACAGACCCGACAAGAAGTCATTGATTCCTTAGAAATGGTTCGTCAGTTGTTTGAATTGAATTTGATACAATCTGGATTTTGGCATCGGTTCGCAATGACAACACATAGTCCTGTTGGGACGAACCCAAAATCATTTGGAATCAAAAATCATTATCAGAATTTAGGAAGCTTTGCTAATAATGAGTTGCCATATAAAGATCCACTTGGTATAAATTATGAGGAATTTAGTTTTGGTTTGAAAAAATCATTGTTGAATTTTATGCATGGAATTGGATTAGAATTTGATTTGCAAAAATGGTTTGATTCAAAAGTTCCAAAAACAAAAATCGACCAAAATTATATTTTTACTGTTTTACAAAATCAAAACAATCTCCTTGAAATAAAACCATCTTCAAAAATTATCACATTGGTAAATAGTTCTCAAATAAAATTAAAAACAAAAAATAAAAAAGGTGACCCTATAATCTATTGTGAATTAACATTTCATCTCAAGTCTGAATCCATTTCAATAGATATTGAACTTGCTTATGCAGAATGGATAATTGAATTATTAAATAAAATTTCTGTTTCTGAATCAGGAATCTTTACTTTTGAAGAACTTAAAAAGCATTACTATGATTATGGCCTTCAAGATTTTGACCTATTCTGGCATGGTATGTCAATGGAAAAATTGAAAAAGCATTCGGTATTTCTTATATTATAATCTGCCATCAATAAGTTTTCCTGATTTTAAGTAAATTAGTACTAACTTATTTGTTCTTAGTTAAAACTATCTTAATTTCAATAAATTGATTAATCTTTAATACTTTGATTTAGTCTACCATTAAATTAAATTATTATGAAGAACAAGGTTTTTTTATTGCTTATCTTAATGATAAGTTTAGGAATAGAATTAAAAGCTCAATATGCATATGATGATGAATATGCAAGTCGCTCAAGAAGCAAAGATGAATTTCGAAGAAGTGACCATGAAAAAGTTCGAGATTATCATCGAGAGAGCTATCGAGATGACAATGAAATAAGATATGAAAATGCTATACTACGAGCACGATTACAAGCAATGAGAGATGGTGTAGTAACACCTAGAGAAAGACATAGACTCAGATTGATGGAAAGAGAATATCATCAACTGTACAATCGAGATTTAAAGGATCAAAGATGTAGACATTAAAATAATTGTCGCGCTATATAAATAATCTTGCTGTTGAAAGATGGCAAGATTTTTTTTATTCTTATAGTAACTTTTAATTAAGTAAAATTCCGATAGGCAATTGTTAAGAATATTGTATTTTGGATAAGCATATTTATTTCATTATACATAAGTACAGGACTTACCCAAATTTAAAGCAATTTAGGAAAATACCCCTTCAAACTACTTAATTAATTCTTTTTTTGCAGTTGGGAACTGAAACTTGCTTTTCTTTGTTGTGTTGTAAATTATCTCATTTAAAACAAAATTTTAAACATGTCAAATAATCTATCACGTATTGTCTGGGGAATTGTTCTTCTCTTGCTTTTCTTCGTAGGATGTAGCAAATACAATGGTTTTGTATCTAAAAATCAGGAGGTTAGTGGTGCTTGGGCTAATGTCCAATCAGCTTATCAACGACGTGCCGACCTTATTCCCAATCTTGTAAATACAGTAAAAGGCTATGCTGACTTTGAAAAAAGCACAATTATAGCTGTTACAGAGGCTAGAGCTAAAGCTACTAGCATGAACATTGATCCTTCTAAGATTACTCCAGAGCAAATGACTGAATTTCAAAACAATCAATCTGCCTTAGGGCAATCTTTGGGAAGACTTCTCGCAGTTGCCGAAAGGTATCCTGACTTAAAGGCTAATCAGGGATTTCTAGAGTTGCAATCTCAATTAGAAGGCACAGAGAATCGTATCAAAACTGAAAGAGATAAGTACAACGGCGTTGTAAAAGAATTCAATGTGGCAGTACAACAATTTCCAGGAGTACTTTTCGCTAAAGTTTTTGGCTTTCCTTCAAAACCGATGTTTGAAGCGGATAAAGGTTCAGAGAAAGCACCGAAGGTAGAATTCTAATTTGTAAAAAATACAATGAACAATTTCTTCAGCAAAGCCGAGGAGGACATTATTATTCGAGCCATTCAGGAAGCAGAAAAAAGATGTGAAAGTGAAATTCGCGTTCATGTAGATTTTGCCGACCCAAAAATCCAAGTATTGGATGCAGCAGTTAAGGCTTTCAATAGAATGGGTATGTATAAGACAATACATCGGAATGGAGTATTAATTTTCCTATTACCGGAAAGAAATGAGTTTGCCATTATTGGAGATACAGCGATTAATGAGCAAGTTGATAAAGGATTCTGGGAGAAAGTTAACCAACTTATGAATTCATATTTTGAAGATTCCAGATTTGTCTTAGGAACTTGCGAGGCAATTCAATTGATTGGCAATGAATTAAACAAATATTTTCCAGCAATTAGTGAAAAGAATGAATTACCCGATGAAATATCTTATTCGTAAATTTTGGGTAATCTCTCTTCTGTGTTTATACATAGGAGTAGCTTTTGCTCAAAATAGTATACCACCCAAACCCAAAAGTTTGGTCAACGATTATGCAGGAATTTTTAATTCAAACGAGAAATCACAACTTGAAAATAAATTAGTTGCATTCAATGATTCTACTTCTACACAAATTGCTATTGTAACAGAAAGTACACTTAATGGAGAAGATGACTATGATCGTGCAATGAATATTGCAAGTACATGGGGAATTGGAAATAAAGGTAAAAATAATGGAATACTAATTTATGTTGCTTTGCAAGAACATCGTATTAGAATTCTTACCGGATATGGTGTAGAAGGGTTTCTTACCGATGGAATGTCACGTAGGATTATTGAACAAATATTGAAACCAGCATTTCGTAGTCAACAATATTTTTTAGGATTCGATCTTGCAACAAGTAAAATAATACAATTGCACAGTGGAGAATTTACCTCAGATCCAAATGACAAAATTTCTCCTAATGTCTCATTTCTAATAATTTTTATTGGAGTTATTGCCTTCTTGATCTTTTTCTCTTTAATCCGCAAGCACAATGGCGGAGGATACTATCGCCGAGGTCGTTATTATCGTGAAGATGATTGGTTTGGTGGTGGAGGATTAGGCGGAGGTGGTTGGTCATCAGGTGGAGGCGGTTGGTCATCTGGAAGTAGTGGAGGTGGTTTTGGAGGATTTGGTGGTGGAGGATTTGGCGGTGGTGGTGCAGGCGGCTCGTGGTAAAACTCAAAGTTCGCTAATCAAAAGCATAAGGTTCGTTTAAAATTATTTTAGAATTAAAATATTTAATTTTTATAACTATTTAGCTATGTTATAAAAAATACTCCAGAGGAGTATAATATTTTTAGCGATGGATGTAATCCATCGTTTATAATGCTGAACGAGCATGTTTTTGGTATGAATTTTTGCCATTTTTGCAAAAATCATGACAAAAACATTCAATGACTAAATAGTTACTAATTCTTAATTATCGATAAAATTTGATTTGAAAGTAATTCTAAATCAATCTTATCAAATGGATGTTTTGTTTGTTCAAGTAAATTAAACTTCGAATTCGGAATTAAATTTGCAACTCTATAGCTTTCTTCTTTTGTCACCATTTTATCCAATTCCCCTAATAGTATAAAAACTGGATTATGTATGGCTTGAAACGCTTCATCCAATATATAATCTGTTTGGGATAAATTACACATCATAGATTTAATTTCATCAATCAGTTTGATCCAATCGGTAGGAGCATGCATTCTTATTAAATCTTGAACAAAAGCTGGACTCTTTTCTTCTAAGTAAGATGTGTTCAGCATTTGTAATTGTTGCTCTAGCCTTAATGGAGACCAATCAAATTTAGTTCCAAGAGTAATGATCTTATTTATTCTGGATGAATTATTTAAGACACATTTTAAAGCGGCATAACCTCCCATGCTATAACCAAATATATGCGTACTTTCTATTTTGTTTTTATCCAGACATTTTATGATTTCGTGAGAGAAATCATTCATTCTTAATCCTGTATTTGGAATTTTTTCGCCTCCATGACCAGAAAAGTTGAAACTGAATACTTCATACTTTGAAACTAATAGATCTTTTATAGTTGCAAATTGAACCTCTGATCCAAGTGCTCCATGAAGTAATAGTAAGTTGGGTTTCAATTTTGTAAAACTAAAATTCAGAATTAATTATTTTTCTAGACAATGAGGATCATTTTTTCAGTGACAGTAGGATTTAATTTTTGTAAAACAAGTTGCAATTTAATTTGCAAGTTTTGTTAATGCTAACAATTTTAACATTGGCAGAACTAGTCAATCTCAATTCAACAATTCAATAAACCAATAAATTTCTTCAGCAAAAATCAGTAAGTTTATATTAGTTTAATATTATTTTTCCCGTGGTAATTCGGCCTTTCTGATTTAGTAATTGGATAAAGTATACACCTGTACTGAACCTACTTAAATTAAGATTGGCATAATTTAGATTTGGGAGAATTGGCTATTTTGTTCCGCTCATTATGGAACTTAGTCAAACCGCTTGCTTCGATTGGATTGT
>JBDSHL010000260.1:0-5009 GCA_039918515.1 Saprospiraceae bacterium
GGGATCAATAGCATTCATATCATCCTTCTGTGTGTGCCAATGAGGAACAAAACTTGTTTTACTTCCAGGTGGCCGATTGATAATATCTATCATCGGAATCTTTGCATCTCTATTTACAAAAATATGATCATCCACTAGACCCGTTCCATTTACATCTACAAAAACATTGCTTAAGCCTTCTTCTTTAGCAATGTTCCAAACCTTTTCAATAACTTTTGGTGCAAAATATATAGAATATTCTTCCTTGTTAAAACTTGGATTGGACCCACCAACCATATCTAAAAGAATTCCATAATCTGCTTTATAATTGGGTGAGTGTAGATTTTTAGCCCAATATTGACTTCCAAGACACCATGTTTCCATCGCACTTCCATTGTCGTTGCCATAATCTTCAGCATCAAATAAAATAAAGTCTATACCTAATTTGTTCAACTTTGTTTCCTTAAGAAGTCTTGAGAGCTCTAATAAAATTCCTACCCCACTCGCCCCATCATCAGCACCAAGGACCGGAATTGAATGCTTGGATGAATCAGGATCCTGATCAGAAAAGGGTCTGGTATCCCAATGTGCTGCAATAATAATTCTATGTTTTGAAGAGGAATTATAAGAAGCTATAATATTAGAAGCCTCGAGTTCTTTTCCGTCATAAGTTTTTGCAATAAAGTTTTGATCCATCACTTCAGCTCCATTAGCTTTAAACTTAGCGATTAACCATTCTTTACATTTCTTATGACCTTCAGATCCAGTTACTCTAGGACCAAAGTTAACCTGCGATCTTACCGCTGAGTAGGCTTCCCCTTGATTAAATACCGGAACAATTACTTTCTTGTCCAGCCTACATGTATAAAATATAGTCAAACAGGCTAATATAAATAAATGAGAATATGGAATTTGCTTAAATCTCATGTTGAATTAAAGCTTTAAAAGTATTTAATTTAATAACAAAGGCTGGTAATAATCCCAGCCTTAAAGTGTTGACCCATAAGGTTTCGAACCTTAACTGACAGAATCAAAATCTGTAGTGCTACCGTTACACCATGGGTCATTCTATCGAATTGGAGCGCAAAATTACGCTGCTGACGCCATTGTTAGGCTAATAATGTCAATTTTTTTAGACTTTGGCAGCATTTTACTAATAATCAGTCTCTTATAGATAGAAAATAAATTCTCATGTACTCAGGGTAAACACTGATTTTTTATTTTTCAGGGTTTCACCTGATAAATACTACTCTAAAGCCACCGACTTTTGTGTGTGTTCAATAAATATTGATTAAAAGATGTAAAGCAGAGATAATTCTCCCCCCAACAACAATAAGGCGATCCAAAGGGTCGCCTTTTGTTATTTTTGCGTGTCCTCCTAATTTCAATGAATAATGAATTTAAAATTTAGTGCTTCCCTCTGTTTTTTACTTATCGGTTTCCTACCCTTAGAATCAAGGAACTTATATGTCTCATCTCATCTCGGTAATGATCACAATGAAGGTTTAAGCTTACTTGAAGCCTTTAAGACCATCCAATATGCTTCTTCGGTTAGTCAGCCAGGGGATACTATTCTTATTGCCTCCGGTATTTACAAGAGTTCATCCAAATTTTTAGTCAAAATCACCAATAGTGGTACAAAGGATCATTGGATCGTCTTTAAAAATCTTGAGATCACTCGACCCATATTATATGTAAGTAATGAAGCAGCCATATCCATAAATCTAGCTTCCTACATTCAAATTGAAGGAATGGAAATTACCATTGATCCCGAATATTTAGGCAAAAATATAATTCAGGAACCTGCAAATAATCTAACTTCTAAAGGAAATGGAATTCAAGTTGAAAGATCACTTACCAATAATTATCTTTCACATCACATTCGAATTAAGAATAATTACATTCACGATTGCCAAGGAAACGGTATAGACATTTTTAGTTCAGATTATGTCGATATTATTTACAACACCATTCAAGCTAATGGAAACTTCAGCATGTCGAGTAATTGTGGAATTAGAATGCAATTTCTCAGTGCCTTTGATCAGTTAGAAGGTGATCATATTCAAATTATGTATAACACCATTAGTGAACATCGCCAACAAGGTTCTCTTGCCAAAATCAATACTTACTGTGAAGAAAATTATTGCGCTTCCGGAATTGTATTAAGAAACAATAGATATGATCCTCTAAATGGCTTTAAAACAAATTATTTATTACCTATACATATTTCCAATAATATTATATCTCTCAATGGAGGACAAGCGATTGATGTCTATGAGACAGATAATGTGATCATCATCAACAATACGACTTATCAAAACAATCAAAATTCTGAATCAAATTGCGGTGAATTGCAATTTAATAAATCTAAAAATTGCAAAGTCATAAATAATATTTTTTATGCAAGATTAAAAATGAATGGCAGCAGTGCAGGCAACTATGAAAACATAATTTTTAAAAATAATCTTTACTTCAATACCAATAAATTCGTAAAAGGAGAAAAAGATCTCAATGAAGATCCGATGTTTACAAGGTTAGATCATCATACAGGAGTTTTTGATTTTGAACTAAGGCCTAAAAGCCCATGTATTAATACAGGATCTAAAGATTTCGTAGGAGCATTTGATTTCAATGGGTCGAAAAGGATAGTAAGCGGTTATGTGGACTTAGGAGCATTGGAATATACTGGAGCTTTGCCGAAGCCCCGTGACCATGAACAAATGCGAATTGACAAAAGACATATGACGATTAGTTGGCAACAGACTTATGCTGCGACAACAGGACAAATTATTATTCTCAATAGCAAAGGAGATGAATTCTCTGCAAGATTATATAATGGCACTGGTAAATTGATTGAGGAAGAAATGAGAATTAATGGAGCAAAAAGAGGAATTGAATTCGACGTTAGTGGCTTGCCTAATGGACTCTACTTTGTAACAGCGTTTTCAGAAAACGATAAACTCTCATCAAGATATTTTGTTCAAAATACATTTACCAATTTGATTAGAAAAAACTAATTCTCAAGTCGAGAAATTTAAGACTTTCAAATTAAGACAACAATTCAGTCATAGAATGTTTTTGTCATGATTTTTGCAAGATGGCAAAAATTCATGCCAAAAACAAGTTCGTTCATCATTAAAAAAGATGGATTATACCGCTTTGAAATGATATTTAGTCCAATTTTCGCTACGCTCAAATGTATACAAAGTTATACTAGGCGGCATAATACTCTGTAAGATTTCTGAATTATTGGCATAATTCAAAAATCACATTGGTATTACATCCATCTCTAAAAATATTATATTCCTCTAGAGTATTTTTTAATACAAGACTGAATAGTTACAAATTAAACCCGCTATATGCAATAGAGTTTCGTAGTGAAAGTCAAAAGGCCAATAAAGACTGGTACTCCCGGAGAATTTTTACCGCAAACATGGTCACCCCCATGGTGAGGATAAAAATTCGAGGAAGTACTAGAATTTGCAGGCACTTTGGCTTGTAATAGAAAGTCTATTGCATATAGTGGGTTAAAACAACATTGCTTCTACTCCAGGTAGAACCTTCCCTTCTAATAATTCAAGCATTGCACCACCACCTGTACTAACGAAACTTACTGAATCTTTTAAATTAAATTTATTGATGGCTGCAACAGAATCACCACCTCCAATTAATGAAAAGGCAGATTGATTCATCGTGACATCCGCGATAGCAAGTGCAATTTGTTTGGTTCCATTTTCAAAATTTGACATTTCGAATACCCCCATTGGGCCATTCCAAACTATAGTCTTTGATTTCAATATTATGCTAATAAATAATTCAATACTTTTTGGTCCAATGTCGAGAGCCATTAAGTTATTGGGAATGGATTGATCATCTATTTTAATGACTTCAGCTTCATTGTCAAATCGATCTGCACAAACAGAATCAATGGGCAAAAATAACTTACAATTTTTTTCTTCAGCTTTTTTTAGGATGGCTCGTGCAAGATCTAATTTGTCTAATTCGCACAGTGACTTCCCTATTGCAATGCCTTTTGATGCGAAAAAAGTATAACTCATTCCTCCTCCAATAATAATATTATCACAGAGATCTATTAGATTGTGTAAGAGTTCAATTTTATCACTTACTTTGGCTCCTCCTACAATAGCTGTTAGAGGTCTTTGTGGATGATCAAGTACTTTGGAAGCATTCTTAAGCTCAGCATCCATTAATATTCCAAATGATTTGTGTTCTCGATTAAAAAATCTAGCAATTGTTGCAGTAGTTGCATGTTCCCTATGTGCCGCACCAAAAGCATCATTTATATAATATTCAGCCAAGCCTGAAAGGCTTTCTGCCCATGTTGAATCTCCTTTTTCTTCTTGCTTTTGAAATCTTGTATTTTCGAGTAATACAATCTCTCCGTCTTTAAGATCAGCAATTTTAATTTTGCTATCATCACCGCCACAATCAGAAGCAAAAAAGACTTTGGTATTCACTAACTGTGCTAATCTTTCAGCAACAGGTTTTAGAGAAAATTTTTTTAAATTAATTGTTCCATCTTCATTTAATTCTTTTAGCGGTCTACCTAAATGTGACATACATATAATCCTTGCTTTCTGTTGGATAAGATTATTAATGGTATCCAATGATTTAACAATTCTTGTATCATCACTAATTAGTCCATCTGCATTAATAGGAACATTGAAATCAACACGTAGAATTACTTTCTTCGAATTTAAATTGGTAATCATATTTCAATTCTAAACAATCTTTGTTACTAAATCACAAATATCGGCAAGTCGATTGGAATATCCACTTTCGTTATCATACCAAGCTACAATTCTTAATTTCTTATCTTTAGCTTCTGTTAGTTCAGAATCAAATATTGAACTATGTGGATTTCCAATAATGTCTGACGAAACCAATGGGTCTATGTTATATTCAATGATACCTTTGTGTGTAGATTCCGCAAGTTGCTTTATACGTAAGTTAAAATTTTCTTTACTTACATCCGTATTTAAATTGCAGAACAATTCAATTAATGAGCC
>JBDSHL010000261.1:0-11466 GCA_039918515.1 Saprospiraceae bacterium
TCCATCTTTTTGCCTTTAGCTAATTCGTCCACCAACTTGTCCAAATACCTTGTTTTTTGAGTTAATGGATTTGTGATTTCTTCTATTCTGTAACCACAAATTACTCCTTTTATGAGATGAGCATTAGGATTCAACATGGCCCTCTTGAAGAATGTTTCAAAAGTTACTTTCTCATCAATTAATTCTTGTAGTTTTTTGAAATCATAGCCTGTCAGCCATTCTATCACTTTATGCAATTCTTCTTTTGTCCTGCCTTTACGCTCAACTTTTCTAATATAGTGAGGATATACTGAGGCAAATGTCATTTTTGCAATTCGCTCATCGTGTTCAAGTGTTGTCTTCATATCTTATTTTTTGACACTAATCACTCAAATTATTTTAATCTTTCTAATTGTCCGTTTCATTTCACTAAGTTTTTATAGTCCAATTGAATTTCTTTTGATTTATTGAGCCAAGGTATTAAGTCTTCAATTTCAGAAACATTGTTGTAGAAAATTGAAGCATATTTAAAATTTTCAGCTTAAGAAGTTGCGGATTAAAGTGCACAATTCTGTCGATTTACTGCAAAGATAATAGAAATCAGAAACATTAATATATCACTGAACACTCAATTTCTGTAAGCCCCCTGTTGCAGTTTTTCTTTCTACTGTCGAAGCGATAAAGTTTCCAATAAATCTTCCAAGTTTTTCATTGTCAGCATAATTCCTTCCTGGAAGCCCATCTCAATCATCTTCTCTAAGCGGTCAATGGATTCATTGTAAATCGTAATAATGACTTTTGTTGTTCCATTATGTTCACTGAAAGTCAAATCCCATTCAGAACCTGGCAATTCAGGGTTTTCATCTTTGTCTGCAAAAGCATTTGACATTTTGAAATTGGTTTTAGGATTAATGGAAGTAAATTTCTGAATTGACCAACGTTCTTGTCCATCGGGGCTTACCATTGCATAAAATCTTCGTCCGCCAACTTCAAAATTCATAAATTTAGTTTTTGAGACCCAGGGCTTAGGTGCCCACAATTGGTCAAGAATTTCTTGTTTGGTAAAAGCATCCCATACGAGCGTAAGATCGGCAGCAAATTCTCTGTTTAAAGTAACCGTTTTCATCTTTTTGTCCACGGTAAAATCAAATAGTAAATCGTTTTTCATTTTTTCTGTTTTTTTCCCGATAGCTATCGGGAGTTAGATAATACATTGTCAAGTTGATTAAATCGTGTTTCCCAAATTTTTCTGAATTGGTTTAACCATTTATCAATCTCTTTAATTTTTTCAATTTCAAGTGAGTAGTAAATTTCTCGTCCCTTGTATTCCTGTTTTACAAGTTTGGATTCTGTCAAAATGCGAAGGTGTTTAGAAACAGCTTGCCGGGTGGTGTTGAAATTTTCAGCAATGGCGTTCGGTGTCATTGCCTGCAGAGCAATTAAAGTAATAATTGCCCTTCTTGTCGGGTCGGCTATTGCTTGAAAAATGTCTCGTCGCATATGGCTTAAATTTTTGTTTGCGAAGCTAATCGGTTGCAAATATATGCGCAACTAATCGGTTTCGCAAATTTTTTTGAATATATTTTTTTTGCTCTTGGAAAATGTTGTCAGGTGTTGGGTCAGCTTGTTTGTCTTGGGGCAAAATAAAATGTTAAGTAGATTACATCGACTAATGTGTCAACTTTGCCTCTATTCTTATTTTGCGAAAGATGGCAAACATGGCTTATCCGAACTCTAAATACATGTTCTTTCAATGCTCCAAAAATTCAAGTTAGCACTGCCCTCATAAGATTAGAGAATATGCTGGCATGAAAGGAATTCTTGATGTTTAGTTTATAGAGAGACTAGATAGCATAAGTGGACAAAAACTAGAAGAACTTAATAGTATCTATAGCTTACATTCCACAGACGTAAATACACGATTACAACAGTTGGAAAATATAAATACTAGTCTTCCAAGCACAAATAATCTAATGTCAGGAGAAAAGCGTGTAAATGAATTGAGAATTAAACAGCTCAAAGCTCAGTTATTAAGCACAGAAGAATATTCTGATTTGGTTACCATTGCAGGACAATGCTTCGACCGATCATCTAATGCTATCTATCAAGCTTATAGTATGCTGAAAGAAGAAGACAGACAGAATCAATTTAGTGACTTTCCATTGCCTTGCGCTAATCTTCAAGAGAATGAAATAAAGACTAGGCTAAAGGAACAAGTCGCAGTATCTGTCTTTCCAAATCCTAGCTCAGGAACTCTTAGCTTACATGGACTCGATAATATTAGCTCCTTGACTCTTGTTAATATGAATGGTAATCACGAAGAAAGCATTCCTATCCATAAGAAGTCAATCACCTTGGATATCTCACACTTAAGTGATGGAATATATTTTCTAAAATTGATAGAGTTAAATGGAAACCAAATCATTAAGAAATTCGTTCTTAATAAATGGTAAATTGTAAAAAAAATACTCCCATCCATAAATCATTATGGATGGGAGTATTTATATTTTATTTTTTCTGCATCTTTATATCTCAAATTAATGCACAGCTAAATGATGAGAACTGGGTGTTTTTTAGACAAGCATTTGATGGCGATCCAGCTACAATACTCAATTTCAAAAATAAAAAACTTAGCATACAGTCTAAAGATCCTAAAGGCTCATTACTAAGTCTAGGATATACAAAAGCTACTTATTCAGATTCTGAGGGTGAGCTTGCACTTGTCTGTGATGGATTCTCAGTATATGATAAGGATCTTAAGCTCTTACCTAATGGAGATAGCATAAATTTTGGACAAGTGTGGAAAGACTATCAAGGAATACTTTATCCTGACTTTGGATCGGCAATCTTTTTACCTGATCCAATTGACACAAACTTAGTCTGGTTAATACATCGATCATCTGAGTATGGACCACAAGGCTACTTAGATTATAATAAGTTATTATTTACACTAATTAGAAAAATTGAAGGCAAATATTGCGTAATAAGTAAGAATAATGTTTTCTTCAATAAAAGTGTATTTGGATCTTCTTTAGTTAGTATAAAACATGCCAATGGTAGAGATTGGTGGATAATTCAGATAAAGCCTAAATCAAATACTTATTATTTCTTTTTATTAAATCAATCAGGTATAAGATTTGACCATGAGCAAAGTGTTGGAGAAGTGATACAATCTGTTGAGAATAATTCAAACTCGAATGACACTTATTCGCAAGATGGGTTTAAAATAGCTATTTATAGTAATTTTAGTGGAATACATTTATTTGACTTCGATCGATTTAAAGGAGAATTAAGCAATAGTAAATTCACACCCTATAAGTGGAAGTATCCGATCGTTTATGGTTCGGTTGCATTTTCTCCATCAGGAAGATTTTTATACTTTAATAATGCATTGAGAATTATACAGTATGATCTATGGAGATATAAAGGTGAGCTTATACATGGTGATACTGTGGCATACCATGATGGACTTTTAGAGGAATTTGATAATACTTATTATGGCAATATGTTGTTAGGGCCTGATGGTAGAATATACTTATGCACAGCCGCGAGAGGAAAAAATATGCACATTATTAAGAACCCTGATGAAGAGTCCATTAATTGTAATTTCGTACCAAAGGCATTCAAATTACTTGGATATAATAGGTCTAACTCGATGCCTGTGATACCAAGTTACAGACTTGGCCCGATGATAGGTTCTCATTGTGATACACTACATCATGGGATAAGGGATAATTATAAATTCGATCTAATTACAAGTCCAGAATCAGATAGGTTAACTATAAAGTACATATCTGGTGATTTAGATAGCAATATGGATCTGTATATGTATTCATTGGATGGAAGATTGATAAGTCGAGAATTTCTTTCTTATTTCGAGAGAAAATGGGAGATTGATATCACAGCATTAGTTCAAGGAGCTTATATATATCAGATCGTAAGTCGAGATAGAATATTAGATCGGGGGAAAATGATAAGGTATTAAGTGAATATCTACCTCAATAAATAATGAATCCTTTACTTTAAAAATTGAGGACCTAGTGGTGGACTCAATTGGAGTACTCAGACTAGCCATCAAATCAAACATCAAGTTACAGCAGCCCAAATAGTTTATTTAGGAAATGCTGATTTTCATTACTGTGATAGCTATGGTGGTGGTGGGCCTAATATCCCTATCCTGCTATCATTAGTTATACGGGAGATGCTTATTTTATACATTTACATGCTCCAAAAATAAAATAGCTAAATTTTAGATACTTGATTTATTTAAGTTAAAAAAACGTAACTATTTAGGTCAATCATAACTCCAATTTCTCATAAGAGAAAAGTCTAGAAAGCTCATCGAATAGATTGAAGGAGTTTTTCTTTAACGTGGAGATGAATGCAATTATTCGAGCATATACTTCTGCTCCCCATATGGATCGAAAGCATCCAGACACTTTCAGCTTTACCTTGCAATGTCTTAGATCTCTTTCGGACTGATTATTTGTAAATGGAATGTCAGGATTAAATGCATATTCTAATATTTGATGTTTATACTCTTTCATCCGGAAGAGTAAATTTAATCCTTTTGATTTTTTATTGCAACCCCGTTTTCCATTCTTAGGCGTAGGCTTTAGCCTTCGTCTTTGGATTAACTTGACCTTCATTGGGTCATGCTAAAGTCTGATGAAAATATTTCTACCTTTTGTAATTTTATTTCTTGGTACAAATTGTCTTTCCTTTGATAATTGGTCGCAGGCCAGTACCTACGCGCAAGCAAAGACTGATAGCAATCGTTGGTTTGATAAACTATAATTCCAAAACCTAAAGGAAACCATTTTAAAAATTTGCATTCTTCTTTTGTTCTGCCTTTACGCTCAACTTTTCTAACATAAAGTGGATATACCGTGGCAAATGTCATTTTTGCAATTCGCTCATCGTGTTCAATTGTTGTCTTCATACCTATACTGTCCTCGTTCCTATACCTTCTTTAAAAGAATCAACTGGCCCAAGTGATAATCCAAATGGTTGGTTCTGCTAATGATGACGTTTAACTTATTCCTATGTGGTTCTTTGTTAAAATCAATTTCAGAAACCGAGTTGTGTTTTTCAAACCACTCATTTGCTGTTAAGCTGTTACACGAGGTAACTAATTTTTCCATTACTTTATGCCAAGAATTTCTTAAAATTGTCATAGTCGGAAGATTTGCTACTGCTCTATCAGGCTTGGTAACAAACATATCATAAAATTCAGGGTATAAAGCTTCGCCAAATCCTAATAAGGGCAACATTGCATCATGAACAGCTGTAAGATGGCCTAACAGGTAAATTCCCCTGTTTTTTCCTTTCGAAGTTTCGTCCTCTAAATTTTCGTCTGATAATACAGAAAATAATTCGTCAGCTCTTTTTAGTTTACTAAACCAAGCATCAAGTACCATTTTAGTAAATAATTCGTCTCTTTTATTTTGCATTTTTTATTGTTTATTTTTTTGTACTAATGAAAACCAATTACCTGAATTGTCCAGAAACAATGCTTCTATCTCATGAAATTATTTGGTTGGCGATTTTTTAAATATTACACCTTTGCTTTTAAGTTCTTCGTAAGTAGCGTAAATGTCATTGCATTCAAACACGGCTGCACCAAATATCCCTTTCTAAATCAGTTCCAATATTATTTTTTCTGTTTCAGCATTAAGCCCGCATGTAAGGCCCGCAATTGGTTCTGACTGCTTACTTCGATTTCTGGTAAAGCCCAATCGCTTCTGGCTGTTTCTACTTACATCCTGCTTGTGGTAAAGAAACTATCCAATCGCTAATAAGTTGAATGCCCTTCTCATGCATCACAGATCGCGCAAGCTCTGGCATAGCAACATCAGGCTCATTTGAGCTCATCCGGTATATAATGATTGATTTCAGTGGATTTCCAGGTATAATAGAATATGAGAAACCTCCTGATCCAGAGCCTGCCGCAACAGGTGATTTGCATATTCCAAGTGCGGTAGAGTAAGTTTCTATAGACGGCACAAGTTGCAAACTTACACCAGCAAAGGGTTATAGATGGCACAAGTTGCAAACTTTCGCCAGCAAGGATTATAGCTGGCGCAAGTTGGAAACTTTCGCCAGCTAGGTCATTCCTTAAAAATTGATTGTAACCTGCTATATATTATAGTTAGGACCAATCAACAATAGAGGCTATTTTTTAATGAGTTGTCCTCTGATTTCACCACCTAGATAGGTTAGTGAATGGATATTTACATAATAAAGACCTGCATTTAAATCAGCCTCCTGTGTTCCAGTAAGTGCAGTACTTGTGAATGAAATAGGAGATGTAATGGTGACAAAAGGAAACACAACACCTCCACTTGTTCCTATTGCACCAATATGCACATGTCCAGCAGTTGCATTAACAACATTGTGTGTGACATTAATTTTAAACACTTTTGTGTCCTTATTGAATGTCAGTGTAGCTGTTCCTGTAGCTGAAGAATTGTTAGCAGGAACTTCACTTGCTCCATTTAGTGTTGCAGTATAAGTAACTTCAGAATTGTCATCTTTACTGCAAGATGCCATACCTGAAATTACTAATAATGTGAATAAAACGTTTTTTACTAAATTCATAATATTAGATTTAATGATGAAAAAATTATTAATACGGAGTTTAAACTATCCGTAAAGTGCAAAGAGACAGATATTATTCCATAGAAATGTTACATCTTATTGTATTAAAGTTGCATGATTCTCAGATTGCGATCTTTTAGCCAAAGCCATTACCATAATCCGGGTAAAGTGAACGTTTTCAAATTTAAAAAGACGATTCAGTCCCAATATTGGCGAAAGTATACAACTTGAGCTGTATTTCTTTAATTTTTCTTTTTGCAAGGAATTCACAATAAATCGTAAATTGTTTTGATGTGGCATTTAGTAATTATTCGTTGTAGACCTCTGTTGGTGCAAGTTTGCAACTTGTGCATTTACATCCAAAGCTTATGCAAAACAAATGGTAATTGCGAAAGTAATTTTTTTATTGCATTCAATAGCTATTAAATTTGAAAATTGTTTGCTTTGCAAACTTTTATTTTTTACTCATGCGCTTGTACGCTGAAATAACATTAGGTTTATAAAAATTGGATAGGAACCAAGTATCAAAAGGTGGGGGCGATTTAAGGGTTGTATCTTTTTGAGGCGTCGTTCCGCTTTTATAATAAGTAGTTGCAGTTTCATTTACACTTTGGATATACAATTTCATCTGTTCAATATCAGTAACTGTTCCAACAGGGCCATGTCCTGGAACATATGTTTTTATATTAAGCATAGCAATACTGTCCAGATATACTTTCAATTTATCAGGATCGCCATCACCCAACCATGGTTGGTTCTGAACAAATAATAGATCTCCTAAAAAAGCTATTTGCTCACCTGGAAGATATAGAAAGAGATCGCTTTCAGTATGTCCTTCTCCATAAGTCAAAAGCTGCACAGAGCGTTTTGTTCCATGTACCATTAACTGATCAATAAAGGTTACGTCAGGCAAAATTGTTTTCAGTGAATCATTGGATGTTACAAGAGCTTCAAAATATCCTTTCCACATAATATTTTCTTCCAACTCATGCGGAGTCATTGTTGTTTTATCTTTATTTTTAATTTTTTCAAGTTGAAGTGGAGCCGATGTTTTATCCTCTGCAATTTCTTCTGGTTGAAATTTCGCAATCATTTCACGGGTGCGTTCAGTACTTATAATAGTAGCTCCCTTGAACACTTGATTCCCACCAATATGATCATTATGAAAGTGGCTGTCTACCACATAAGTTACTGCATGACCAGTAAGTTGTTGTGAAGCTTTTTTTAGATCTAATGCCGCTTCAGGTGTCATGAACGGATCAAATATGAGGGTGGCATCCCCTAAATCAATAATGCCGGCATTGCAAATAGCATAACCACCATTCGTAGCAATTGCTGCATAAACGCCTTCAGCCAGCTTTTGAATTATAAAATGTTTAGACTGAAAAGTTTGTGCAGATGAACAAAAAGAGAGGATGAATAATAATGCAGTTAGAAAGGTAAGCTTTTTCATTTTTTATAAATTAATGTTATATTTATCTGTTTATGTTTCAATTTTGCTGGAACTTTTTTGACTACTAACGGTCAGTGCTACTCGAAGGTAGGACATTTATATCGAAGTCTCCTTGTTAGGTCACGGTTTAGCATCCTCTGATTTATCTTTTGTCAACGCTATTAGAAGCATTACAAAACCGATATACATAAAAAATCCTCTTATCCAACTTAAGTGTTGCCATGTCTGTCCTTGTTGAAACCATTCCGATGGTTTAACTGATGTGTTGTTATTACTGTCTGCAAATGCCATAAGTTCAGGAACGAAATAAATTCCTGTTGCGATAATGGCTAGAGCGTAAATACTAACTGTGATGAGAATAAATTTACGCCTCGCCTTTAATTTCCAATTTAGTATAAGTGTAATTATTGTTGTAAGAATTGTCAAAGGATGAATAAGCATCCAAAAATTTTCTTCTTTAAGTCCATACTCACCTGTTATTAAATTGTTGGATTCAGGTAAGTGAGAAAGGTAAGGTGGAAAGTAAACGATGTGTGAATACACAACACCTCCAATAATTATTGCCCAAAGTGTGATGGCAGCATACAGCGAAAGTTGTTTTGCGTTTTTCATAAAATATATTTTTTAGTTTGAGTTACAAATGTAAAAGTAGTCTTTTTCCTAGCTTAATGCAGCTTGTCAATGCTAATTTCTAGAAGAAACTTTCAAATTAGCTTTTTCCCAAAGAGTTGCGCACAAGGATTGCATACACATCAGTTCCGTGCCTCTTGAGTTACGAGTGAAATTTGCACGACATGGTCGTATATTCTTTGAAATCACTTTTCTATTTTTTATTGTGAATGCATAATTAATACTTTTCTTATTTCTTTTTTGTTTCCGCTTCTAACCACAAAAAAATAAATTCCGTTGCATAACTCAGAAACATCAAGCGTGTTTTTTCCATAGTGAATTTGCTTAATCAAAATTTCTTGTCCGTAGGCATTTATAATATTGAGATGAGTCTTGTGTGATTCAATTAGTTGAAGGTTAAGCGTTGCAGATGCTGGGTTTGGATCAATACTGAAATCAATAGGTGTGGCAACTTCGTTTATAGCATTGGTGCATGAAAATGGAAATGTGGTAAGTTGATTCAGCACATTGTTTCTGCGGTTGGTTATAAATTTTTTGAGCGCAGGAATATCGCCAATAGGAGTATGAATTGTGAAGGTGTTAATGCAGTTATAAAATATCTGTTCAGGAAACATCTGGTTGGAGTCAGGCTCCATAGCAATAAAGGGATAAATTAAATTTGCAATGCTATCAATCTTCGGGTCAAGGACTGCATTTGAAAAGTCATCAAGGTATAAACAAATGGCATTAAGGTAATCTGTCCTGTAAATCGGATTTGAAAGCATATGATTGGTGAGGGGTTGGTTCGACAAAAAGATACTTGTGCTTTCTGTTTGTGCTTCTGTTTTAAACGGGTAAAAACCAAACGCCACACTTACATCCCAGGTGATCCATTCAAATTTATTTGACAGTGTATTATGGTAAATATAATAATTGTGAGGAGCATTGAAATAATTGTCCAAATCAACAAACAAATTTTCGATTGCCCATTGTTTAATAAATGGTGCGGTGTTCAAATTGCTTTCCAAAGTGTCTTTAAAATATGCCGCAGGTGTGTTATTGATGTTGTCAATTAAATTGATAAGGTCAGACCAGTCATTGACGGTGTTGTTGTTGTGCAGTTCGTAAAAGTTGCTATACGCAGATTGACTCTTGCCCATCCAACCCAATGAACCACTCGGGTCTCCTTTGAAAAGATTGCCATTGTTGTTTGCATAATGAGTATTTAAAAAAGTTTTATCAACCTGTTCCACCACTTTATACAAACCTACATATTGTCCGTTGTAACTTACCTTGGTATAGGTGCAACGAGGAGCTGAGAGCCCTTTACTGTTCAAGAAATCAAGGACCAATTTTTCACGCATATGGGTAGGGTCAAGTGTGTTATTATTGAGGTTGATAGTTTTGAGGTCGTCATACTTTTTTCCTGAAACATATTCGTTAAACTCAATCTTGATTGGCTTTTTTCTTCCAGGGTAACCGAAACTTGAATTGCCTTTGAGTTTTACACCAACGGAATCAACGAGTGTTCCGTCAATAATAACATTGCCCATTATTGACTGTGTGCTAAGGTTGAATGAATCAGCATAGAGTTTATAATACATCAACGAATCCCACCAATGGGCTTGTGTGAAAGTGATGTTGATGTCGTGAACGATAGGCGAATTGAAAAGCGCATTGCCAGCTGTTTGAGAAAAAACCATTTGTGCGTTTATCGTTTGGAAAAACAAAAAGTATAGTAGCGATTTTTTCATTTATATATTGAATTCTTATTATTTTGTTAGACATCATAGTCCACCAGCCAGCGGATAGAAAGGCGAATTAGAAGCACAACTGTTTGGTAATCCATAAATACAATTCGAAAGCTCCTCCGTTTGACTTTTCCTATACTAAAGTAGTGATTTAGAAAGAAGACCCTTCCTTCAAAAATTTCCATTTATCATTCTGTTATCGCAATCTTCTACATTCCCAATAAAAATGAATGTCAATAATGCCGCTTTATAAGTAGTCTTGAAAATGTTGCTTTAAAATATCCATTAGCATTTCTTTAGTTAATGGTTTTGTTTCAAAACCCGTTACTTCTTTTATTTCCTTTGCCCTTTTTATATCATCGACGTTTGCTGATGTTGTCAAAATCATAATAAGTACTTTTGCTTTTTGTTCTTCGTTTATTTGTTTGTATTCGTTCAGAAATTCCCATCCATTCATTTTAGGCATGTTGAGGTCTAAAAATATGATCTCGGGTGGAAGTTGATTTTCCTTTTTAAGATATGCCAATGCTTCAATACCGTTTTTAGCAATATCAAGATGATTGACAATGTCCATTTCGTTTATGATGATTTGATGGAAGTAGTTATCAACTTCATCATCATCAACTAATAAAATGCAGTTTAGTTTTTTCTTCATAACAGTGTTTGTTTAAATTTTTGGTATTGTGAAATAAAACGTACTTCCCTTTCCTAATTCTGATTCAACCCATATTTTTCCTCCATGCAGTTCAATAATTTTTTTGCATAACGAAAGTCCTATGCCAGTGCCTGCATATTCAAAACGGGTGTGAAGGCGCTGAAAAATTATAAATATTCTGTCGTAATATTCCTTCTCTATTCCAATGCCATTGTCCTTTATTGTAAACAGAAATTCCTTTCCTATATCAGATGATGAAATATTTATAACAGGTGGAATGCCTTCCCTTCTGAATTTGATTGCATTACTTATGAGGTTCAGAAAAACTGATTTTAATTCGGAGGAGACTACGAAGGGCAATTTATCGAAATGAATTTCTGCACCACTTTCTTCAATTATTGATGTCAGGTCGGTCAAAA
>JBDSHL010000262.1:0-6422 GCA_039918515.1 Saprospiraceae bacterium
CATAGTAAAAAAAATGAGTGCCTTGAATGGCTTGAGGTAGTGAAAAATGATTTTCATGCAACTCAAACATTAAAATAGAATTAAAGTTGAGTTCTTAGATTGGTCACTTTTAAATAGTTAAAATAGATTTAATCACACATAAAGACTCATAAAAGGGCATTAGATTACTACCACTTTATGATTCAAGAATGACTATCTCCTAATCGCTTCAACTGGATCCATTCGAGAAGCGGATAAAGCTGGTAAGAACCCTGCTATTAATCCAATAGCCACGGACAAGCCTAAACCTAACCACACATTGCCCCAAGATACAAATAGGTCAAAGTCAAGAAATTTAGTTAGTATCATGAGCAATAACCAAACGAATACCAATCCAAATATTCCACCTATGATACAAAGTATGATGGCTTCGAATAAATACTCCAATAAGATAAAATATCGCTTGGCACCAATAGCCATTTTTACTCCTATGATGGAGGTTCTTTCTTTGACCGATACAAACATAATATTGGCCACACCGAATGCCCCAACCAACATTGCAAAAGCTCCAATTGCAAATCCTGCAAGATTAACCACACCAAAGACACTTTCTATAATATTGGTTAGAACAGTGACCTGATTGCTAGAAAAATTTTCTTCATCCTTTGGTTTTAATCCTCTGACTGGACGCAATATGCTAGCTAATTCATATTTGAGTTCATTCATATAATCCATTGCTTTTGCTTTTACAGCAATGAGGCTTCCCCATGAAGAATTAGAATTGATGTTTACTAATTTTTTAACTGAATTTAATGGAACTAAAATAGCCTCATCCGTTTGCATAATATTAATGATAGAATTGCCTTCTTCTTTGAGAATTCCAACCACTGTAAAATTCTGTCCATAGACTTTGATTTCCTTGCCTATGCCATCTTCATTCGGAAATAATCCTTCTGCAAGTTTAAATCCAAGAATAGCTTGGTTAGCACCATGATTAAATTCCAATGAAGAAATGTATCTTCCGTGCTCAATATCAAGTTTGAGCACTTGATTGTATTCTTCAGTTATTCCTAACATATAGGCTCCCTCAACATAATTCTTTAAATATTTGACCATTTTGCCAGGAATAAAAACCATCAAAGCCGCCTTGGAAGCTAATTTAGATTTGGATTGAATAGCTTCCAGATCCCTTTGCGAAGGATAAGGACGAGCCATATACTTCCAAAAACTCTTACCTGGTTCTTCAGACCAAGAAAATTTATCAATATAAATTACATCCGTACCTAATTTTTGAAAACTTTTGACAATGTTGCTTTGTAATGAATCCACGGCAGACAATACGGCAATAATGCAAAATACCCCAATGATAATACCCAACAAAGTCAAAAAGCTCCTCAATTTATTGCCTATAAGTTGATGTAAAGCTTGCTTTAGACTTTCATTTAATATCCTAAAAAAAATCATTATAATACAAATTGAAGATTATTTCGAAGGCAAAGTTGAGTAATTCATTTGATTTATGACGATTATTATCATGAATCCTTGGAATTTGAATGTTTTTCGGATAATTTCCATGTTTTGAAGAAACATTTACGTAAAAGTTTGTTTCATCACAATAAAACCATTGAAATAATTATTATTCATTGCGGCGTAAAGAATATGGGCAAACACTTGACAAGGCCTAGTTCAAAGTTATACATTTGCGCAAAATTAAATTAACACTATTATGCGGACTAAATTATCCAATTTTGACTTTAACCTTCCAAAAAATCTGATTGCACAGTATCCAGCAACTGAGAGAACTGATTCCAGATTAATGGTTGTACATCGAGATACTGGCAAGATTGAGCATAAAGTGTTCAAAGACTTAATTGAATATGTCGAAGATAAGGATGCTATCATTATCAATAATACCAAAGTATTCCCTGCTAGATTATATGGTAAAAAAGAGAAGACGGGTGCTAAAATTGAGGTTTTCTTGCTGCGGGAATTAAATAAAACGGTAGGATTATGGGATGTTTTGGTAGATCCAGCTAGAAAAATAAGAGTGGGCAATAAGCTCTATTTCTATGATAAAAACAATAAGGAAGTCTTAGCTGCTGAAGTGGTTGACAATACAACCTCAAGAGGAAGAACTATTCGTTTCCTTCATGATGGAGACGAGGAGTCTTTTCAAGCTATTCTCCGTAATCTTGGCCAGACCCCGCTACCAAAATATATCACTAGAAATACTGAGCCTAGCGATATTGAACGTTATCAGACTGTCTATGCCAAAGAAGTTGGTGCAGTTGCTGCGCCTACTGCAGGACTTCATTTCAGTCGTGAATTATATAAAATGTTAGAAATTAAAGGCGGGAATTTCGGTGAAGTGACGCTTCATGTTGGAATGGGTACTTTTCGCACAATTGATGTAGAAGACCTTTCTAAACATAAAATGGAAGCAGAATTTTTTAAAATCCCTCAGGCTACAGCGGATCTTGTAAACAAGACTATGGAAGCTGGTAAGAATGTAATGTGTATTGGAACGACAAGTATGAGAGCCATTGAATCTTCGGTTACTGCCTCTAAGCAATTAAGAGGTGGGGAAGGCTGGACGAACTTATTTATTTTTCCTCCTTATGAGTTCTCCATTGCCAATAGAATGGTTACCAATTTCCATTTGCCTAAATCAAGTTTAATGATAATGGCATCAGCATTTGCTGGTCCTGAATTATTAATGGACGCTTATGCAGTTGCCATGAAAGAAAAATATAGATTTTACAGTTATGGAGATGCATTATTAATTATTTAGCATTCATGGAACTTTTTTTGAAAAATTGAATTATTACAGGTAAGAATTAAATAACAACTAAATTAAACTATAGTATATGTATTGGACATTAGAATTAGCTCATCACTTGGAGGATGCTCCCTGGCCTGCTTCAAGAGACGAATTGATAGATTATGCCATAAGAAGTGGCTGCCCAATTGAAGTCATTGAGAATCTTCAGGAATTAGATGACGAAGAAGAAGTATTCGAATCAATGGAAGATATCTGGCCTGATTATCCCAGGAAAGATGATTTCTTATTCAATGAAGATGAGTATTAGCGTATTGCAATAATATTCTAAGAATTTATTTATATCGTCCCATGGTTAGCAACTTTGGGATTTTTTTTGAAATTATATCTTATGTCAGCAAGATTAATTATTGCAATCGATGGATTTTCTGCTTGCGGAAAAAGCACGTTAGCGAAAGACCTTGCTTCGAAATTAGATATTCTTTATCTAGATTCAGGAGCATTGTACAGAGCCATTTGTTTATTCTGTATCGAACATCAAATACATCCGGAAGATGTTCAGTCAGTCATCAACTCTTTAGAAAAAATTAATCTTCATGTAGAGCTTCAATCTAATTTGAAAGTCTTCGTAAATAATGAGGATGTTTCTGAGTCTATTAGAAAATCTGAAGTCAACAGATGGGTTAGCGAAATTTCTGTTATTCCCGAAGTTAGAAATAAAGTCAATCTAATATTAAGACAATTTGGAAAAGACCATTCTTTAGTTATGGATGGAAGAGATATCGGAACCGTTGTTTTTCCTCTAGCTAATTATAAATTCTTTGTTACTGCAGATCTTTATGTAAGGGCATTGCGACGTCAATTAGAAATAAAAGAAAAAGGTCGACACATTGAATTAAAAGATGTACTTGAAAATCTACAGCATAGAGATGAAATAGATTCTAATAGATTGGATAGTCCTTTAAAACAAGCTGAAGATTCTATCTTGCTTGATAATTCCAAATTATCACGAGAACAACAGTTAGAATTTGTGTTGGACAGAATAAATTCTACACCTAGGTATTAATGACCGACGTAATTAATCCTATTTCTTGTAGTTGTCGAGGAATCAATTCTTACTTTACCAATACAAACCTCTGCACCTTATCGCTAATACTTACAAAATATATTCCACTATTGAGAATATTCTGATCTAATATAACAGTAACTTTTGAATCTATCATCAACGATTTATTGAATATCAATTGACCTGTTGAATTCCATATTCGAACTTCCTTTAATTGAACGGGTTCATTCTCACTGGTGATGTTCAGTGTATTATTTTCTGAATCAAATGAAATCGAATTTGATTGTTCTGATGAATTCTTCGCATTATTGGAAAAGTTGCTTATGGATGAATAAGTCTCAAGAAACTTACCTACTGGAATGGCTACATAATCTTTGCGCATTATTGATTCTGTATGAGATGGAATGATCATATTCAACTGCTTATATTCTTTTAAAGCGTCTAATGATGTGGAGAATGGATAATCTAATGGTACTATTTTATATAAATTGGAAATCTTTGATTTCTTTTGATACGTTAATATTTTTAGTAATTTAATATCCTCCACATCAATTAATGCGTCATTATTAATATCAGCTGCAAGTATCTGATAAGCGGTTGGATGAGCAATTTCTCCCGATATATATTTACTAAGCCATTTGAAATCTTCAGCATTGGGCTTTGGGCTTTCTGGCAAACTAAAACTTAGTAATTGTTGATTCAGATTGATCAGATCTTTAAATACGTAATTTCCAGAACCTATATTTGTTGCTAATTGAGTCGTATGGGCATTCATATCTACAGAATTTATGGTAGCTTGTTCAACCATTTCATTTCTAAGAGAATGATGCAATGAAATATTCAAATCATATTTAGGAGAAGTGAATTTTTTACAATTGGGAATCCCAATATTATTTTGAATGATAATTTTAGTTATACAATGATCTTGATTTCCATTGATGTCTGTTACCCAAATCTCAACTTCATTCTCTCCTATTTCTTTACAAGTAAATCTTCTGCTTTTATCATTTACATCTGATGAGAACGAAAAGTTCAAATTCTGCTTGCCACAAGGATGATAAGAACCATGATCCAAGTCTTTGGCCCAGACATCAATCATACCTTCGTCGAACGTCCCATCGCCATCTGAATCAACAGGCATCAAGTCAACAATTACCCCTACTTTACAATAAGGCACTGGTGGAATTTTAGGAAGCACCGTTATGGTAATTTCACATTTCAATTCTTTACCACAGGCATATTCCGCTATGTAATAAAATTTATGCATTCCGACAGGATAAAAACCACTTGCATCCGCAGTATTTGTATCTGCATAGGTAGAAGTATTGTGAATTATATAGGGCATTTTACAAGGAGAAGAAACAGTCGCTAAATCCAATTTAACTCTAGCTCCTTTACAATCAACATTCGCATCCACCACTAAATCCTTAGGACAAGAAATTCTAGCAGCGGTATCAACCGTAATAAGTTTAATCACTTGAATAAAGGAATAAATTCCTGCATTTGGATTATTGTAAGGATCAAATACACACCAATCCAATATGCGCCAGAGTCTTACAATTTTGGTGCATCCTTCTGATACTTTGAACCTAGTATCTGATGAATTCAACATTGGCTTAGCACATTTATTGGTCTTCCAATAAGGCCTATCATATGGTTTGAATAAATTTTTTAGATCCTTTTCAGGATCGCAAGACTCAAAAGTAATATCCTTTGGCCAGGTAATATCCTTATCTCCAAATGAATTGGCATTACTTAAAGTTATGATCTGCGTACAAGTAACCCATTTCCAATCGGGATCTTCAACACCCCATATTCTAGTAATGATTCCATAACCACAATCGTTGAGGTCATAACTGACTTTACAATCTTTGACCCAGATGATACTCCCATTGTGATCGACATAAGCATTACCGAATTGATTCAGATTGGAATAGTCTATATTACAGTCAACTGTTATGTCACCCGGACAGATTAATTTAAAATCAGCAAAAGTGTTGTGAATGGATACATTGAACAGAGCAAATAGGAGGAGGAGTCGCATGAGCTGAGGTTTTTATTTAAAGGCAAATATATCCAAATTTGAAGTCACTTAGCTCATTATACTAAAAAAAATTATATATGAGTAAAATCATTATGATCCTAAAAGGGTACGAATAATTTGAATTTTCATATATTAGTAATTGGAATCCTATTGGTATTACTTCAAGTGATTGTAACGATTCTGTCCGTTAATGTTTTTGTCATGATTTTTGCAAAAATCGCAAAAATTCATGCCAAAAACGATTTCTTCTAACATTAAAACGATGGATTTCATCCATCGCTAAAAATATTTTACTCCTCCGGAGTATTTTTAATTTATGGCTGAATAGTTACAATTATTAGCACGATTCAGTCGGTCAATGTTTTTGTCATGATTTTTGCAAGAATCGCAAAAATTCATGCCAAAAACTATCCCATTTACTATTAAAACGATGGATTATTTCCATCGCTAAAAATATTTTACTCCTCCGGAGTATTTTTTTATACATGGTTGAATAGTTACAAATTTTGGCGACGTGGACAAAAAGTAGGCTAATATCTGCGAAAAGTACTATT
>JBDSHL010000263.1:0-1986 GCA_039918515.1 Saprospiraceae bacterium
ATGGAATAGTTGGGATAAGAACATGGAAACTGAAATTGATGGCAAAGAAATTACAAACTATATAAATGAGTGGATGGAAAAAAGCACAGTGAAGGGAAAATTTAGTATGGTTGATGCAACAGAAAATATTATACGTTGCACTCAAGTAAGAATTCCATTGTATGATGTAAATAATAATGCCTTGGATGCAAGACAATTTGCCAAAGGATTACAAAAATACTTAAAAGGAGCCCCATTTAATTTTGAAGTTAAATTAATGACCCGCGGACTAGGTGAAGCAATCCTGGTACTAGGTGAAAAATAAATATTATGAAAAACACAATTATATTATTCTTTATTTCCGCATTAGCTAGTACAAACAATGCGCAAGTTAAATTGAATGATTTTGGTAGAATAATATTAAATACTTACCTGCCAGATAATATCACAATCCCTATAGAAGCAAAAGTCTTATTTACAACAATACTTAATCAGATCACAAGTAATAATGGTATGGGCGGTAGTGAAATAAATCCGAGATTTATTATTACTGCTGCTGTTAATGTGGGAACAAAAGATATAATTGCTGGTCCACCACAACTGATTGCGCAAAACTTAGATATTACTCTCTTTGTTGGAGATGCAATTGCCAATACTATATTTTCAAATGTTAAACTAAGTATAAAGGGTGTAGCTACAAATGAAAACAAAGCTTTCATCGAAGCATTTAGAACCATTAATCCGAAAAACAAAGAGATTTTGACATTCTTAGAAGAAGGTAAGAAAAAAATTATTGACTACTATGTCACCCATTGTGATTTTATGATTAAAAATGCACAATCACTTGCCAAGCAAGAAAATTATGACGAAGCTATTTACCAACTTTCATTGGTGCCTGAAGTTTGTCAAGACTGCTATTTTAAGAGCCTTGACACGCTATCGAGAATTTACCAACAAAAAATTGATGCCGATTGTAGAATAAGGTTTAACAGGGCAAAAGCATCATGGACTGCAACTCAAGATCCTAAAGGTGCTGAAATGGCAGGTGACATATTGTGTAGCATTAACCCAATGGCCTCTTGCCAGACTGAAATAACTAAATTTATTAAATCAATAGATGCTAAATTAAAAGCTGATGAAAAAGCAAGATGGCAATTTAAAATGAAACAATATTCAGATAAAATAGCTTATCAAAAAGAGCAAGTTAGAATTGCCGAAGAAAAAGGTAAAAGAGATGACACCTTTAGAGAAAACCAATCTCAACGAGATGTTATTTCTCAAGAAAAACAATCATTTCGCAATTTTGAATTAGATAAAATTCGTTCAAATAACTATCGTGAAGTGGCTGTTGAGATTGCAAAGAATCAACCTAAAACAGTAACTTATAATAGAATTTATTGGAACTAATTAAAACAATTAGATATATGACTAAATTATTTCTTATTTTTTCTTTTGCACTAAGCATCAATGCTCTTTCCCAAGCTATCGATAAAACAGTTACTTTAACAGTGAGTGGCCTAGGCAAAACTCAGGATGAAGCGAAACAAGCTGCATTAAGAAATGCAATAGAACAAGCATTTGGTACCTTTATTTCTTCCAAAACAGAAATATTAAATGATGATCTTATTAAAGACGAGATTGTATCAGTTTCGAATGGTAGCATCCAAAAATTCAATGTTATATCAGAAGTACAAATGCCTGATGGTAGCTTTGCTACAATTTTAATTGCTACTGTTTCAGTAAACAAACTAACTTCTTTTATTGAAAGCAAAGAAATGAACATAGAGTTTAAGGGAGCTTTATTTGCTTTTAATTTGAATCAACAAATATTAAATGAAAAAAATGAAATCAAAGCAATGAATGATTTATCGTACGTGATAAAAAAGATCGCCGACAATGCATTTGACTATAAATTAACTGTAACAGAACCTATTTCTATAAATGGCGACAACACTCAGTGGAAGATTCCTATGCAGATCAGTATTTCCTCTAACAAGAATTTCAACA
>JBDSHL010000264.1:0-2005 GCA_039918515.1 Saprospiraceae bacterium
GTTTCGCAATAACCAAAGGAATCAGAATTAGAATGAATTCTTTCGATTTGTATTCTTCCAGCCTTATCATATCTAAATTCAGAAATCTCTTTAACAATATCACCTTGCCAATCTAATTTTAATGCCGAAATTAATTTACCTAAAGGACTAAATATATAGAGGATTTTGTATTTTGTATTCATACTCCAATAAATACTTTGTGTCAATCTCCCTTTTTTATCAAAAAACAATTTATTACTGTGCTTATTCCTTTCTTGTATTCCCAAAACTGGGTAAGCAATAATTCGTGGCCTAGAAGAAATAAGAGTAATCGATTTTATTCCATTTTCATATTGAGAATTAAAATTCTCATATTCATGTAAGAACATTTTGTAATTTTTTAAATCCAATAATAAAATTCTTCAGCCACAAACACTATCATAGTTACTTGTATTCAATTCAGACAGATCAAAACACTACTAATCATCATCTTCATCCAATGATGCTAATCTATAAATCAATGAGTTGAAATTAAATTATACCCAAATTAAGCTCCCTTTATTAAGTATATTTTCATCTTGAAGCCTGTAAGCAACAAGGGGTCCTCCTTTCGCTACGCTATAATCAAGACAACATATTTTTTCATTATATAATGATGGCTCTCCACTCAACCAATAGTGCCCGAAAAAAACTTGTTTTTCCTCTTTAAACTTATAGTAATCACTTTTCAGTAGGGACAAATCTATTGGGATTTCTGGCAAATTTAAATTGGTCTCAATGCTAATTTCCTTATAGGTCAACTCTACTGGATTCTCCCACCATTTAATCCTGAATTCATTCCGTTTGGCACCATCCCTGTCAGTATAGGACCGTCCATTAGGCAATTTGAATTCCTTTCCTTTCAATGTCTCGTCTATAGCACGATACAACTCAGTTCCTGTTTGAACAGATTCATAGATAAGTTCATTCGTAAGTCGATTGTCCTTCAAGGTCTTTTTTAAAAAAATAATATTACTATTATCCCAACAAGCATGAACTGCTCTAAATTTCTCTGTCTCATAAAATAATGGCAATGTTTTAAACCATTCTACATAGTACTCATATTCTTTCTGTTTGTTCTGGAATTGCTTTAATGTTTCAAAATGTTGGACAATACTATTAATTGAATGTTGTCTCAAATGACCACCCTCGTTATTCTTAAGATGAAAACAAAGTGCATTATATTCGTGGTTACCCATTAAGGCTATGGCACTTTCGTTATCGACCATTTGCTTGACAATTTCCAAAGTTTCTCTAATTTTTGGTCCTCTGTCAATATAGTCTCCAATAAAAAGCGCTTTTCTATTGTGGTGAGAATAGTAGTTGTTCTTTTTAATGTATCCCAATTTTTGAAGCAAGGAATCAAGTTTGTCGGCATAGCCATGTATATCTCCTATAATGTCAAACATCATTCTAATTTTTCTAAATAAAATTTGCTACTGCTTAAGGAACGTATAAGTTTAAGTTCCTTAACTACAACTCGGTCTTTTTCTTCTAGAATTTATATAACGATGTCAACTTCTAATAATATGTTGCAACAAGTTTATTTACTTATTGATAATGCTTATAAAAGAATTTAGAAAAACACAAACGCCAATGCTTTATTCTATTACTATAAAAGACTTGCATAGAATTTCATCTACACCTTTACCTTTTGAAGTTGGAAAACAATATTACCTTAAGCATATGTACAAGTACACTTAAAAAATAAACCTCCGCTTCATTTTTTCGAAATCAAAAACTCCTTACTGTAAGAGCTAGCAATGCTAAATTCTAAAATAAATCTTCTACGTTCCCATTATAGAGTTCAGCATTTGATTTTGAACTCCATTGTATATTAAGATTTAATTAAACCGATGCACAAATATAAGAAAAAATTACTTACGTGTTACTATTTTAACCAAAATTTTTCAAAAAATAATTTTGAAAAAAATAAATCTATAATTCTAAGCCATACTACAAATAAGCACTTAATCAATATTCTTCG
>JBDSHL010000265.1:0-3582 GCA_039918515.1 Saprospiraceae bacterium
TAGACTATTATAGAGATGGCGTTTATCCTGAAAAGTATAGTTTTAAGTATCCAAAAGTTGGTGAAGATAATTCACATGTTTCAGTATGGAATTTTAATGTAAAGAAGAATAGATCAAAAGCTTTAAATACAGGAATTGGAATACAGGATGATATATATATTCCGAGAATACAGTGGACGACTTCCAATTCAGAAGTATGTATTACTTGGATGAATAGGGCTCAGAATGAGTTAAAACTTATTTTAGTGAATACCATAAAGAATAACTCTAGAATATTATTTAAGGAGATGAACAAACGATATATTGATTTAAGCGATAATTTAAAGTTCACAAAAGATGGAAAGTACTTTCTATTAAGCAGTGAATTAAGTGGATATAATCAGTTGTATAGATATGATATGAATGGAAAGTTTGTTAACCAAATTACGAAAGGGGAATTAGAATTAACAGAATTTTATGGGATGGACTCTACGGAGGATATCCTATTTTTCCAAAGAAGTGAAAATCGAGGCCTTGATAGAAAGATTTATTCTATTCACATTGATGGAAGTAAGCCTTTTTGCCTTACGCCATTTGATGGAGTTAATAATGCCAGAATGAACAGAGCAGGAAATTACTTTATTGTTTCAAGTTCTACTATAAGTTCTCTACCTGTCCACAAAATTTGTAACTCTACTGGATCAACGATTAGAATACTTGAGGAGAATAAGGACTTAAGTTCTCGACTGGAAAATTTCAATTATTCGCCGGTAGAATTAGGATTCATAAAAAATAGCCATCATGATGAAATGAATACTATTATTATTAAGCCATTGAACTTTGATCCTTTAAAGAAATATCCACTATTTATGTTTCTTTATGGAGGGCCAGGTAGTCAACAAGTGATGAATAGATGGAGTTCGATCTCCTTTAATTGGTGGCTGCAAATGTTGGCTCAGAAGGGTTATATCATTTGTGTAGTTGACAACAGAGGTACTGGCGGAAGGGGTGAAGATTTTAAAAAAATGACTTATAAGCAATTAGGTAAGTATGAGACAGAAGATCAAATAGATGCTGCGAAGTATATGTCCAAACTTCCTTATGTTGATGGGTCGAGAATCGGAATATTTGGATGGAGTTACGGAGGATATATGTCTTCATTATGTTTATTAAAAGGTAATGATATATTTAAATCAGCTATCGCGGTAGCTCCAGTAACAAATTGGAAATGGTATGACAATATTTATACGGAGCGATATATGGGGGATGAAAAGAACAATAAACAGTCCTATCAAGACAATTCGCCTGTTTACTTCGCAAGCCAATTAAAGGGTAATTACTTATTGGTTCATGGTCTTGCGGATGATAACGTCCACTTTCAGAATACCGCAGAGATGGCTAAAGAGTTAATCAAGAATAAGAAACAATTTGACACCTATTTCTATCCTAATCGCAATCATGGAATAAGTGGAGATAATGCAACTATACATTTATTCACAAAAATGACTAATTTTGTGCTTGAAAAAATATAAATAAACAATTATGAATAAATTAATTATAGCAATCAGCCTATTTTGCTTTATTTCGTGTAAATCCAGTCATGGGGTTTATGTCAATAAGAAAGATATAGATATTAAAGCACTATTGGGTACTTGGCAAATAAAGGATCAACAAAAGTTTGAAAAGTGGGCATTGGTCAGTCCAACTGAATGTATTGGGGTTGACTATGACATGAGTTCAGGAATTGCTACAATTGATGAAAACTTAAGATTGTTCAAAGTTGATGATAAATGGATATTTGAAGCTAAAACGAAGGAGCATGAATTTAAGCCTGTATTATTTGCATGGATGCCTGACCCTATGACTAAAATGAGGTTCGTAAATGAAAAAAATGAATTTCCTCAAATCATTAGATATAAAATGAATTCAGACAGTACAATGGTGGCTGAGATCAGCGATATGAAAGGTGGTATTGTCAATAGATTTGAATATCTTAAAGTGGTTCGAAAATGAGTAGGCTAGAGATAGTCAATAGAAAGGCTACTCATCTTTATTATTTTGAACAAGTATTCGAAGCAGGAGTTATTCTTAGTGGCACTGAAGTAAAATCCATTAAAACGGGTAAAGCAAATTTGAGTGATGCTTATTGTGTGATTGATAAAGGTGAATTGTGGATTCGGAATATGCATATTTCTGAATACGAATTGGGATCTACCCATCACGAACCGAAGCGTTCAAGAAAATTATTGCTCAATCGTGCTGAACTTCGAAAAATAGAAAAAAAAGTCAAAGAAAAAGGAAATACAATAATTCCCTATAAGCTTTATATGTCTGAAAGAGGGATGATCAAGATTGAAATTGCTTTAGCAACAGGTAAGAAATCTTTCGATAAGAGAGATAGCATTAAAGAACGCGAACAAAAAAGGGAACTTGCAAGAGACTTTAAGAAATTATAATTTTCGTTCTTTTTATACTTCAGGATACAATGGAAATGCTTTCATATAATCATTCACTTCCCCTTTAATATTTTTAATATATCCAAAATCTGTACGATGATTTATTAGATCATTTATCCAAGTACTAACTTGTTTGAAATCTTTTTCTACAAATCCTCTGGATGTCATAGCAGCAGTTCCCAATCTTACACCAGAGGTTGTTGAGGCGAGTTGTGGATCATTTGGAATCATATTTTTATTGGTCGTAATATCTGCTTTAATCAAAAGTTGTTCAGCCTCTTTACCTGTAATATTTTTTGATCTAAGATCAAGTAAAAACAAATGATTGTCCGTTCCGCCAGAAATTATATTGAATCCAGATTGCAAGAGTTCATTGGCAAAAAAATCTGCGTTTGTCTTTACTTGCAGAGCGTATAATTTAAAAGAATCCTGCATGGCTTCTTCGAAGGCTATAGCTTTAGAGGCAATAATATGCTCCAAAGGTCCACCTTGTACTCCAGGAAAAACAGCGCTATTCAATAAGTTGGACATAGGAATCAAGTTGCCTTTTTTATCTTTTTTAGAAATTAGATTAGGAAAATCTTCGCCCATCATAATTATTCCTCCCCTTGGTCCTCTTAATGTCTTATGCGTGGTAGATGTAATAATATGGCAGTAAGGAAGAGGATCATTGAGCACTTTAGCTGCAATTAATCCAGCTGGATGAGAAATGTCAGCCATAAGCGTAGCATCAACTTCATCTGCAATACTGCGAAAATCCTGATAATTCCAATCTCTTGAATATGCGGAGGCCCCACAAATAATTAATTTTGGTTTATGGGCTTTTGCCTTCTCTCTAACTTGATTCATGTCAACAATACCTCTAGAATCTACTCCGTAACTAACAATATTATAATATTTGCCACTCATGTTAACGGGTGATCCATGTGATAAATGGCCACCGTGCGCGAGATCAAGTCCCATCATGGTATCACCTGGCTTCAGCACAGCTAATTGTACGGCCATATTAGCCTGTGCACCTGAGTGTGGTTGAACATTGGCATAACTTGCGCCAAATAATTTGCATAATCTTTGAATCGCTAGCGTTTCGATTTCATCTACTACTTCACATCCGCCATAATATCTTTTTCCAGGATAGCCTTCTGCA
>JBDSHL010000266.1:0-2834 GCA_039918515.1 Saprospiraceae bacterium
GACCAATTTTTCCAATCTACTTTTGGAAAAGCAATTTTATGGGCATTAAAATTACCAGTTGCGCCTCCAAACTTTCCGCTGTATTCAAAAGTCTTAAGTTTGATTAGTTGAAGACTTAATCTTTCGACAAAAACAAAAATTTCTTTGCCAAGTGTAGTAGGAGAGGCTGGCTGTCCATGTGTTCTGGCGAGCATCGCCTGTTTTCTGTTTTGCTTTGATAAATTCTTAAGTTCTAAAATTAGTTTTTCTAACATCGGAACGAGCTCCTTATTGCTTGCGTCTTTAAGAAGCATTGGAATCGCTGTATTGTTGACATCTTGAGAAGTCAAACCAAAATGGACAAATTCAGAATACTTACTTAACTGTATATTTTCTAATTTTTCTTTGACATAATACTCGACCGCTTTAACATCGTGCTTGGTTATTTTTTCCGACTTTCTAATTTTTAGTGCTTCAGCATCATTGAATTCTTCGATGACTTTATGTAATTTGGCGATTTGAGCAGCGGTTAATTTTGCTTTTATAACTCGCTTTTGTACAAGTTGTATAAAGTAAAGAATTTCGACTTTAATTCTATATTTGAAAAGCGCATTTTCAGAAAAATAAGTAGACAAATGTTGCAACTTACTAGAATACCTTCCATCTATAGGACCAATTGCATTGTTCATTTTTAAATTAATTAATTTTCTGATTTATCTCCGACAAACTGTTGTTCCTTATATTTAAACAGAACATTGAAGGTTGTCAAGCTTCCGTAAATTCTGGTAATATATTGTTGCAAATTAATTTTTTCTTCATCTGAAATATGGCTTGCATTAATTCTTTGTTCCATAACTCTTAATCGATCTCTGACCATTACTATTTTATGAAAAAATGCTTCTATAGGAATTTCTTTTTCTTTAAGACTCAGGTCCTCTGGCTTTAGAATCATCACTCCGTGCTTCCATTTGTCATTTAATGGTACCACTTCAGAAATATCAGACCACGCTTTCAGAATTTTAGCAAGGGATTTCTCAGC
The DNA here is from genome assembly GCA_039918515.1 of Saprospiraceae bacterium. Lineage (GTDB taxonomy): Bacteria > Bacteroidota > Bacteroidia > Chitinophagales > Saprospiraceae > Vicinibacter. The sequence continues at coordinate 1,019 of JBDSHL010000266.1, forward strand.
TTCTGTAAAGGAGACTGTTTCTGATGGTTCAATTCGATCTATTATCTCCCATAAATTATAATCTTTGCCAACCAACTTAATACCAAAAAGAATATAACATACTTTGTACGCAGCTAAGTCCACTTCAATAACAACACCATCTCCAAATGCGGGATGCTTAACTCGGGAACCTACACCTAATATTGAATCGACATTCATAAGTTAGAATTTTTCACAAAAGTATAAAATATATGTAACTATTCAGTCGGTCAATGTTTTTGTCATGATTTTTGCAAAAATCGCAAAAATTCATGCCAAAAACGATTTCCTGCATCTTTAAAAACGATGGATTATATCCATCGCTAAAAATATTATACTCCTCCGGAGTATTTTTGATAAATAGCTGAATATTTACAAAAATATTTATTGTGTGCAAATCTACAATAACCTTATGGTTTAATAGCTCTTGTCACTTCGCGTTTGCCAGCTGGCCCTTCTAAGTTCTCAATCTCAAATCCAATGGCTTTTAAATCGCGTTTAAATTGCCCCTTGGCGCAGTAGCTTACTAGAACACCTCCCGGAAGTAAAGAATGGAATAACCTCTCCAAGGAGCTTAAATTCCATAATTCAGGTTGTATATCTGGTGCAAATGCATCAAAAAAAATGAGGTGATATTGGTCAGAAGGAATTGTATAATGATTCCAATCCGTATTCATTTTATTTAATATAAAAGTAGAGGTTATGGGTACTATTTGATCCCAATCTGCAATATGAATTTGAGAAAATATATGCCTACTAGAATTAAATTTATGTTGTTCAACATAGTTCAGTAGCTTCCAATCTTTTTCTTCTACTGGATAAAGTTCAATGGCATCATAATGAATGGGTACATTATTTTGTTCAGCAAATTCGGCGCTTAACCAAGCATTTAAACCAGTTCCAAAACCAAACTCAAATAATTTAATTTCTTTACATTCTTGGGCGACATATTCTAGTCCATTCTTAATAAATACATGAAGACTTTCTGTTATTGCACCGTTAAGAGATGAATAACTAGTATTGAATTGTTCGCTTATTAATGTGCTTGAACCATCGGCAGTTAGAAAATGCTTTAGAGTTGACATAAAAAAAGACCAGTTTCAACGAAACCAGTCTTTCAATAATTTTATTATGATTTAAATTTATATCAGAAAATTTAGCACTTTAAAAGCAATACTTATAACATTTGAAAATCCTTCTACAATACTAAAATCATAAGGACATCCATACCCTCTATTGCAAGAACATAATGTAATAAGGGAGATTGCGAGTAAACCTTTGGTGGCGAACGAAAATTTTATGTTTTTCATGATCTTTAATTTTATTGTCTTTAAAACGCATGCAAATATACAATATTATCCAATATTCAATTATGTTTGACTTAAATTATACTATTTCATAATATGACAGAGCGAGTACATATGATTGCTATAGGAGGCAGTGTCATGCACAATTTAGCCTTAGCTCTTCATAATCAGGGGTTTATAATCACTGGATCGGATGATCAAATATACGAACCTGCCAGATCAAGACTTCAAAATGCTGGTATATGCCCTAAAGAAGAAGGTTGGTATCCTGAATTAATTAACAATACTTTAAATACAATAATCCTTGGAATGCATGCCAAAAAGGATAATCCAGAGCTACTGAAAGCCATGGAACTTGGTGTAGAAATATATTCGTTTCCGCAATATGTAGCCAAATTGTATGCAAAGCAGGAAAGAATAGTGATTGCCGGAAGCCATGGAAAGACAACGACCACTTCTATGTTAATGCATGTACTTAAAAGTCTGGGGGA
>JBDSHL010000267.1:0-5634 GCA_039918515.1 Saprospiraceae bacterium
ACCGATCCGAATAAAATATTTTAATAATCATTCAACTTTTGAATGAAAATGGTTCCTAAATTTTTTGGATTCGAATATTTCGAACCCGTCCCTACCTTTCAGGGAGGGATGACAGGGCGGTATACTAACCATCCCTACCTAGGAGGAAGGGAGTACTACCGATCCGAATAAAATATTTTAATAATCATTCAACTTTTGAATGAAAATGGTTCCTAAATTTTTTGGATTCGAAAATTTCGAACCCGTCCCTACCTTTCAGGGAGGGATGACAGGGCGGCATACTAACCTTCCCTACCTAGGAGGAGGGGAGTACTACCGATCTGCATAAATGATTTCTAATTTGGTAGTATTTTTACTAAAAAGAGATGCAAAAGTATAGTTTTATTATTAATACGAGTAATTTATAAGGAAAAAATAATTTGAGCTAAACTTTTTATAACATATTTGGCTTAATAAGCTAAATTGAGCCCGATTTTAACCCATTTTAATTCAAAATAGTCCTATAAATACTTGATTCTATGATATTTATGGAGTTCGAAAAACCCCTTGAGACCCTTTTTGGTCAGCTGGAACAGATCAAAAAGATAGCTGTAGAAGGTTCTATCGACATGTCTGGACAAATCATTGAGTTAGAATCTAGAATAGTTGCCAAACGTGCAGAAATTTATTCAAACCTAACAGGTTGGCAACGAGTTCAGTTGTCAAGACATCCTGAAAGGCCTTATACCCTTTATTATATTCAAGAGTTTTGTAAGAATTTTGTTGAATTGCATGGAGATCGTTATGTCAAAGATGATAAAGCAATAGTAGGAGGACTCGCAACCTTGGATAATATCAATTGCGTTATTATTGGTCACCAAAAAGGGACAAGTACAAAACTTCGCTCTTATCGTAATTTTGGAATGGCTAATCCTGATGGTTATCGTAAAGCGTTGAGATTGATGAAGTTAGCTGAAAAATTTAATTTACCTGTAATTACATTGATCGATACTCCTGGAGCGTATCCAGGAATTGAAGCAGAAGAAAGAGGTCAGGCAGAAGCGATCGCTAGAAATTTATTCGAGATGGCTCAATTAAAGGTTCCTATTCTTTGTTATATTATTGGTGAAGGTGCCTCTGGAGGTGCTTTAGGTATAGGAGTAGGTGACAAGGTTTTTATGTTAGAGAATACTTGGTATTCAGTTATTTCGCCTGAATCATGCTCTTCTATATTATGGAGAAGTTGGGAATTCAAGGAGAAGGCAGCCGAAGCTTTAAAACTTACTGCTGATCATATGTATTCATTCAAACTTATTGATGGAATAGTAAAGGAACCGTTAGGTGGCGCACATTCTAATCCAATAGAAATGGTTCATATCTTGAAAAAACATATTCTTGAGAATTTATCCGATTTAATGAAGATTGATCCTGAAAAAAGAATTACAGAAAGAATTGAAAAATATAGTCAGATGGGTAAATATATAATTAACGAAGAATTCATTCAATCAAATAATAATGCCTGATTATAGTAATTTCGGAGGAACTGGTGTTGCACTAATCACACCTTTTGATAATGAATTTCAAATTGATTTTGAATCCTTAGAAAAACTTATTGAACATTGTATTCAAGGGGGAGTTGAATCTTTAATTTCAATGGGCACAACTGGAGAATCTGTTACTTTGACACCTGAAGAAAAAAATCAGGTCGTTCGATTTACAGTAGAAAAGGCTCGAGGAAGAGCGCAAGTCATTGTTGGAATTGGTGGAAATAATACAGCAGAATTAATTTCAGAAATGAAGAGCCTAAATACAAAAGGTATTGATGGGATTCTTTCAAGTAGTCCAGCATACAATAAACCTAGTCAAGAAGGTATATTTCAGCATTATATGGCCTTAGAAAAAGTCAGCCCTCTTCCAATGATCATATATAACGTACCTGGAAGAACGGCTTCTAATATTCTCGCTTCTACTACGCTTCGATTGGCAAAAGCTTCAGATAAATTTGCAGCAATTAAAGAAGCATCTGGTGATTTAACACAAGCAACTCAAATACTTTGCGAAAAGCCAAGTCATTTTCTTGTATTATCTGGAGATGATCCACTTGCACTTGCTTTGATTGGTATTGGAGGTGAGGGTGTAATTTCGGTTATAGCCAATGCTTATCCTAAGGAATTTTCAGAAATGATCAGATTAGCATTAAAAGGAAATTACACATTATCACAAAAACTAAATAATAAATTATTTCCTTTGCATAAATGGTTATACATTGATGGGAATCCTGCTGGCATTAAAGCATCCGCTAATATTCTTGGCTTATGTCAAAATTATTTAAGGTTACCTTTAGTACCAATGAGTAATGATAACTTTGAAGCGCTTAAAAAAGAAATGAACAATATAATAAATTAACACCTGATTTTTAATTGCAATCGGAATTATTTATCATCATTTAAATCTTCCGACATAATTTTATTGGCAGGGAAAGTGGCTTCGATAGATTTGATTGTTCCCTTGGTAAAATTTTGATCTGAATCAAAACCATAACCTTGTACGATCTCTTTATCACGCGTGAGTTTTACAAATTTATCTGTACTTACTCGACCATTTCTTTCATCCCACAATAATTCTGAGGTTTCTAATTTTTCTCCCTTTGTATTACTGAGGAGTACATGATCCGAAAGATAAGTCTTACCATCTTCAATAACACGTAATGCATAATTAGCAGTTAGGATGTTGCTGCGTAGTCCATTGTTGTAGAATGTTGCAATTAGACCTTTTTTAAATTCATCTTGTGATTGGTTGTTTTTTGCAAATCTCAACATCTCCGAAGCTTTGATATTAAGAATTATTTTTCCGGAATCTGTATAAGTTAGATCGATATTCTTTAACAGATCTTTGTTTACGAGTTTTAAGGCATCGAGTTCCGTTATTTTTTTTACCTCAGGATCACACGCAAAAAATAATATTCCTAAAAAAAATAGAAAAAATAATTTCATTAGCGAAGAACCGTAATATCTCCACTAAAAACCTGTGTTGTTCCATCAATGAAATTGGCAGCAACAATATAGGTGAACACACCTGGATTTACCTTTTCACCATTAATTTTTCCATCCCATAATTTGTCAAAATCATTTAATGAAACATTTTCTCTATTATAACATCTTCCTCCCCATCGGTCATAAATCTCAATTTTTTTAATACTTTCAAGTGCATTATTCCCTTTTGTACTAAAAAAATCATTCACATTATCATCGTTAGGAGAAATAACATTGGGAAAAAATATTTTGTACTCTTTCCGTATCCGAATGAATAAGCTGTCGACTCCAGTGCAACCTTTATCATTGGTAACAAGAACTTTATAAAAACCTTCTTTGAGAGGTACAATGGTTGTACTTTGGCAAACAGTACATAATTGGATTCCTGAATTACTCCAATCATAAGTATAAAAATCCGAAGGTTGTGTAGTAGCAGTTAAGATTACACTTTCGCCCAAAACAATTTCAACATCTGGTCCTGCATCAACAACAATTTGTGCCGGTTCTTTAATTTCAAATTGAATCGAATTTGTACACCCTTTTCTATCCTGAATATAAAGGGTATATTTTCCAGCAGGCAAATTATCAAGATTTGTTAAAGGAGAAAAATCAATACCATCCAGGCTAAAAGTATAATATTGCGATTGAGACATTTGATCTGTGTAAGGATTTCCAAGATTTCCATGAAAGACTATACGTCCATTTTTTTCTCCGAAACATTTGACGTCGAAAATGCTATCAATTAATATTTCGAGATCTGGCAAATCTTCACAACATGGTTCTGCAACTATTCTTTTAACTTTTGAAATTTTACATCCTAAATCTGTGGTGAGTGTAAGCGTAATAAATTTTTCACCAAAAGATTGATATGTTACTCCATGTGGGCCTTTGGTCTTGGCACTTGCAGGAATAGCATTCACACCAAAATTCCAATCATAGGATACAATATTTCCAGCGACAAATGTAGAAAAGTCTTGTACGTCGAATAAAGTCTCACACCGCAATCCAGAATCAGGAACAACCTTAAATTCTGGTTCCGGACCTAAGAATTCGCAATTGCCCCATTCCATCGAAAATCCAATTCCAGTGCCGGTAAAATTATTAATGATAATGGTGTAAACTTTACCTGCTTTCATGTCAATATACTTACAAAAGCCATCCTCTCCAGCATCACAATTAAAATTCTCAGTGGTATCTGTAGAACTTAAGTTTAGGCCCGTAAGTGTTCCACAAAAAAGACCATTGGGACCAGTTGGATGGGTTGCATTGCATCTCAATAATTTTTTATCGTTGCAATTATGTATTCCAGATGGTAATTCATAAACTGCAAAATCTATGTCATCTGATGGGTTTAAAGGAGTTATCGTAAAAGTAAGTTTGCAATCTGACTTGGCAATCCAAGTGTACCACGTTGATTGATTTTCTGATCCACCAGTTGCTCCTCCCCCTTCTCCTAAGCATGTAGCTCTAGCCTCATCAAGATCAATTCCAGGGCCACTTAATTTAGCATTAACAAATGGATTATTATTGCATAATACCGTGCCCACTCTGCAGTCTTGTTCTGCTACAGCGGGAGGAAAAAAATTATTGATACACAGTTGAAAAGTACCAATTAAGGCATTTCTTCCATCTATTCTCAATAGATAATCTTGCCCAACAATAAGTCCACCTTTGGCAATAGACAATATGCCTCTGGTTCCATTGTCTGAAGAGCAAGCCAATTCATTTAAAGAAGGAGCTCCACAAACACCAGTATATAAGGCTGCTGTCATACTTTTTAAAGTTCCACCAGCAGTTCCGCCAGAATTAATTCCAATAATTGTAATGGATACATCAGAAGCCAAAGCTCTAAAAACAAACCAGACGTCATTATTAGTTGCTGCCCAACATGAACCTTTACCATATCCCGAAGGTGTTGCATCCACATTGGTAAATTCTCCAACCTTACTACAGTATTTCGTAATGTTAACAATTCTGATCGGTTTAGTACAATTGTCGTTGGAAGGCTGGGCAATCAAAGAGCCAAAAAGTAAGAAAAAAGATAATAAAAGTAGCTTGTTCTGTTTGTTCATGTTCATGTGTACTGAATATATGACACCTTCAGAGCCTTAATTGTTGAGGTGTGCGAGCTTATTTAATGCATAAATTTAAGTTAAATTGTAAAAATCTTAAGCTTTTACATGATTTAAGGCTGAAATCCCCGTTTTGGGCTTAATTTTGATCTATAATACATGTTTTCATTTGCAAATATTCTTACCTCGTTCAATCTATTCTTTGGATGTTTAGCTGTTTTAAGCGTTTGCCAAAATCAAGCTGAAAAAGCAATGCTGTTTCTAGGATTAGGGCTCCTATGTGATTTTCTCGATGGATTTGTTGCTAGATGGATGAAACAGGAATCTGAACTCGGTATTCAATTGGATTCATTGGCAGATGTGGTAAGTTTTGGAGTACTGCCGGGATTTATGTTGTATATTCTACTGATGAATAGTATTGAGCACACCTCTATACCAATTGAAATGAGTTATTTTGCTTTTATTATTACTGTTATGGCATCATTTAGGTTGGCCAGATTCAATATTGAGGCAGACGGAAAAGTTAAAGATTTTCAAGGTTTACCCGTTCC
>JBDSHL010000268.1:0-3317 GCA_039918515.1 Saprospiraceae bacterium
TCTCAATGATCTTATCTTCTGGAGGAACTTGTTCGCTGTTGGAGTCAAGAATTGGATTTCTCATGAGACTTCAAAGGTACACATTTTGAAAATTTATCTATTTTAAATAGAGAGCATAATTTTACAATTCTTCAGATCAATAACATCTAATTTATTGGGACTAATTAAATGACTAGTGAATGGCTTGTTATTGTTATTAAGAATCACTTAAGTCTGATTATTTTTGCGGCTTTATTGGATAGACCCGGTCCAATCTAACATATTAATAATTTTTAAAATACATATCTAATGAATTATCAGAAAATTAGTTACTCAAATGGCAAAATTGCAGTTCCTGATTATTGCGTTATACCTTTCATAGAAGGAGACGGTACAGGAGCAGATATATGGTCATCATCTGTAAGGGTAATTGATGCAGCAGTTGAAAAAGCATTCAATGGTCAGAAAAAAATATCCTGGAAAGAAGTTCTTGCTGGGGAAAAAGCCTTTAACCAAACAGGAAATTGGCTTCCCGATGAGACCTTAGATATTATTAGAGAACATTTTGTTGCCATAAAAGGTCCTTTAACTACTCCTGTAGGTGGAGGAATTAGATCCCTTAATGTTGCATTGCGTCAACAATTAGATTTATATGCTTGTGTTAGACCCGTAAGATGGTTTCAAGGAGTTCCTTCACCGGTTATTGAGCCGAACAAGGTAAATATGTGTATTTATAGAGAGAATACGGAAGACATCTATGCAGGAATTGAATTTGAAGCAGGTACGGAAGATGCTAATAAGTTCGCTGAATTTATACGAGTGACATTTCCCGACAAATTTAAAAAAATTAGATTTCCGAATTCAACAAGTTTTGGTGTTAAACCTGTTTCCAAAGAAGGAACAGAAAGATTGGTTCGCGCAGCCATTGAATTCGCAATTTCGAATAATCAAAGAAGCCTAACCCTAGTTCACAAAGGCAATATTATGAAATTCACGGAGGGTGGATTCATGGAATGGGGCTATGAATTAGCCAAGCGAGAATTCAACGCTGAACTTCTTGATGGTGGTCCATGGATGAGACTTCCCAATGGAATAATCATTAAGGACGTTATTGCAGATGCATTTCTTCAGCAGATCTTGTTAAGACCTGAGGAATATGATGTTATTGCAACACTTAACCTTAATGGAGACTATATATCCGATGCTCTGGCGGCACAAGTAGGTGGAATAGGAATTGCTCCTGGAGCAAATATTAATTATGTTACTGGTCATGCAATTTTTGAAGCTACTCATGGAACGGCTCCTAAGTATGCCAATCAAGATAAGGTTAATCCAAGTTCAGTGATACTTTCAGCTGTGATGATGCTGGACTATATGGGATGGAATGAGGCATCAAAACTAATCCTTAAAGGTCTAGAAGCGTCTATTGCAAATAAAAAAGTAACTTATGATTTTCACAGGCTGATGTCAGGAGCTACATTGCTCAAATGTTCTGAGTTCGGAGATGAGATTATCCGCAATATGTAAGGACTTGAATTTTTTGAGATTTAGGATAAAACCCGCTTTATGCAATAGAGTTTTGTAGTAAAAGTTAAAAGGTCAATAAAGATTAGTGCTCCCGTAGAATTTTTACCGCAATCATGGTCACCCCCATGGTGAGGATAAAAATTCGAGGAAGTGCTAAGATTTGAAGGCATTTTAGCTTGTTATAAAAAGTCTATTGCAAAAAGCGGGTTAATTGAACATGATGAACAAATTAATGTTCTAAGGTAAGCAAATCCAATGAGTAAAATAAAATTCAATTTCGAAGACAAGAATATTCCAAGCAAAGAATTCAGTTTTGAAGGAACGGATATAAGCATATTAGAATTGACAGAACAATTTGATGTGCACCTCAGTAGCAATTGTGGAGGAGTATGTGCTTGTTCTACTTGTCATATTTATATGATAAAAGGCGAAGAAAATATTGAAGGAATTTCAGATAAGGAAGAGGACTTTATTGATAGAGCAATCAATCCTCGTTTAGAATCAAGATTAGCTTGTCAATGTATTATATTGAAAGAAGGAATAGAAATTGAATTAGAAATTCCAGATCAAAGGGGAATAATTGGTCACGAACATTAATCTAATAAAGTGTCATTTAAAGATATAGATAATTTGCCTATTCGATGGAGTGATCATGAAGATGTAGCAATGGCCTTATACGAAAGATTTGGAAGTAATTTCAGCGAAAGCAAAATCTACCGTCTCCGATTTACAGAATTGATTGAATGGATCTTGGAAATTCCGCACTTCGAAGGGAAGAGAGAAGAATGTAATGAAGCACATCTGGAACAGATTCAAGCAAAGTGGGTCTATGAATGGAGAGACAATAATTAATTTATTTTGATAAATGTTTTTGATAAACTAGCTCTTGTTCAAGCTTTAGTTCTTGACGTGGATGGTGTATTTACGGATAACAACATATTGGTTACGGACCAAGGTGAATTTTTCCGAACCATGAATGTACGCGATGGATATGCTATTAGAAGAGCTCTTGCTGCGGGTTTAAAAATTGGAATAATAACAGGAGGAAAATCTATAGGTATTATTAAGCGAATGAATATGCTTGGAATTGTTGATATTCATCTAGGTATCGAAGATAAACTTTCAGTGTTTAAATCTTTATTAGAAAAATGGAATATTGCTGTAGAACATTCTGTCTATATGGGAGATGATCTGCCAGATATTGATTGTATGAAAATTGCAGGTCTTGCAGCATGTCCGAGAGATTCAGTTCCAGAGATTCTTGAAATTTGTGAGTACATTTCTACATTAGATGGTGGCAAAGGTTGTATTCGTCAATTAATTGAACAAATTCTACAGGCACAAGATAAGTGGTAAGTCATGAGAAACTGGCTTCAACTTATTCGATGGCAGAATCTCTTGTTAATTATTCTTACACAAATTCTCATTTATTATAAATTATTTAGCTCGATTACTTCAGCCAATAGTATTGTATTTTACGATGTATGTCTTTTTGTAATTTGTACAGTTATTATTGCAGTTGGTGGGTTTGTAATCAATGATATTTGTGATATTCCGAATGATTTTATCAACAAATCACCTCATAAATGGGTCATCGGAAATACTATTAATATTCCAGAGGCTACAACTTTCTATTATTCGATTACCTTAATTGGAGGAATTATTGCGATTTATCTTAGCATTAAATATGAATTCTATTATTCATATTTATTATATCCTATTTGTATTTACCTTTTTTGGATTTACTCCAAATATTTAAAATGCAGTAGCTTTTTGGGAAATATATTTGTTTCATTATTTATTTCTGGTGT
>JBDSHL010000269.1:0-2754 GCA_039918515.1 Saprospiraceae bacterium
CGGAGTCAATGGAGCTTTAGATAAAAAGTGCAATGTAGTAGCTACAAACAGGGCAAGAAATCCAAGCATTAATCCAATCTCTGGAATTCCAGGAACAGAATAACCTACATTAAATCCAACACCATTATGTTCTGCATTAGCATGATCTGCTGCTTCAGCAACATGTGAAGTAGCCTCTTGCACATTAGAGACAGCATGATTTCCCATTTCTATTGCGGTATGCAATGAACCTGGTTTAATCATTTGAAAAAGATCAATCCAATGTCCAAAAAATACAATCAAGCCAACAATGATTAATGTTCCATATTTTCTCTTAGTGTCATTTCGCATTAAAATTAAAAAAGGCAAAACGAAATTAAGCACTAAATTTCCATAAAACAATACTGGATATTCTCTTATTCTGGTTTGGAAATAAACTGTTTCTTCACCAATATTACCATACCAAATCAACATATATTGATCAAACCATAAATAAGTCCAAAATACAGTAAAGGCAAACATGAATTTACCTAAATCATGAAAATGTTCTGCATTGACGGCGTGATAATACCCTCTGCTTTTTAGATAAATCAGAATAAGAATAGTAAGAGCGATCATACTTACAAAACAACTTGCACTCGCATACCAAGCAAACATTGTACTGTACCAATGTGGATCCAAAGACATAATCCATAACCAGATTGCTGCAGCACTGGTGAATCCTACTATCGGAAGGAACATAGCTGCATAAAATTTCATCGATTTATAATGTAATCTTCTATCGTCTCCATGATCATCTTCTGCAATACTTAAATCCCTTAATTTTTTAGCAAAGAAAAACCAAAGACATAAAAATCCCATTCCCCCTATTGCGTAAAAGTTTTTATTTAAAAATCCTGACTTGCCAAGAATAATTTTATCAGTAGCACTGGTCTCAGGGTCAGCCCAATGATATAAATTATGCCAACCAAAATAAACACCCAAAGTAATGATTCCCATCAACAGAATGCCAACCAAAAGAAAATGTGACATTCCATCCCAAATTCTTCTAAATAGAACATTCCATCCTGCATAAGCTGTAATGCTTATACTAATAAAAAATACGGCCATCAATGCTATTAAGGTAAAGAATACACTATTATGCAAAATATTGGTCCATAATCTAGTATGACCCAAATCATCATTAGCTCCAATATAAATTAAAGAAATAAACCCAATGAGACCAAAAACACTAAGGATAATCTTATCTTTAAGAGGTAACTGTATATGTGCTGAATTCATTTATTTATCTTTTTTCGATATTAAATCTTATTTTTTAACAGTAGCTGGAACTGCTGCAATGACTGTAGCAGAAGTTTTTTTCGCATCCAAAATAGCCTGAGAATTTGAATATGAATTTTCCTTCGAAGTATATTTTAAATTCTTTGAAGTTGCTTGTAGAGATCGAATATAATGAATGACCTCCCATCTTTCAGTATAAGACAACTTAGCACTATAACCATTCATAACATTTTTACCATACATGATTGCATGATAAAATCTTCCTTCTGACGCAGCTATAAATTCATCTTTAAGAAAGTTAGCAGGTTGAGCAGGATATTTTCCACCATCATCTCTCACAAGATATCCATTACCGTCCCCTTTCTCACCATGACAAATTCCGCAATAAATATTATAATTTGTTTTACCTTTTTCTAAAGCTAGGTCAGTTAAAGGAACTGCATTATTTAAAATCTCTTTACTAGCTTTTGTTCTATCTTCTTCAGTATCGTTATAATAATAATTTTTATGCCCATTACTTGAAAAAGGAATTGCATTATTACTTAGTTCACCAGCACTCAATTTACTATAAGCTGCCACTGAACTCGAATCTGATTGAATATACCCAGCAACTCCTCTAGGAATTGAACCTTTAACACTTTTTAGAGGTACAGCATAATGTCTATAATCATCCAGTCCTCCCCATTGATGATAAGAATAATATTGCTGCGAATTGGCTTCATAGGCCACTGAATGAACCATATCAGGCATATATTCATGTCCTGTCTTATTTCCTTCAGCAGGAGAACAAGATTTTAGCAAAAGACTAAACGAAATATATAGCAATAATTTTGTCTTCATGAATTAGATCGTTTTTGTGTTTACTTCTTCTGCTCCTGAACCATCAAAGAATGATTTTGCATCTGATACACTTACAGTATGACTATCAAATGCGAGACAGAATTTATCATCAGTAGTTCTAAGATCAACTTGAGGATTTTTTACACCAGGCCATAGACCACAGATCGTATAAAAAGTAATAGTCATGCCCCAACAGGCAAATAAAACAGTTAATTCAAAGGTAATCGGTATAAAAGCAGGTACTGCCCAATGCGGCTTGCCTCCAAAAATAATTGGCCAATCTTTGGTAAATATCCAAGTCATACCAAAAAATGCTGTTAAAGTTCCAATAGCTCCATAGACAAATCCTGCAATGTGTAATCTTGATTCACTTAATCCCATGGCATGGTCTAATCCATGAATATGAAATGGGGAATAAACATCAAAAATGTCTAGATGACTAGCTTTAGCCTTGCGAACTGCATTAAGAAGCTTTACTTCGTCATCGTAAATTCCGTATACTAAATCAACATTATGTTTTCTCATGTCTGATATATATTCTCTGTTAATTAATGATGTTCTGTATGACTAGTGTGTGTAATATGACCATGATCCTTTTTCTGAGTGGCATTATCTCCAATGTATTGATCACCAGCAAGTTTAAGGATATTTTTT
>JBDSHL010000270.1:0-13129 GCA_039918515.1 Saprospiraceae bacterium
TCCAAAATATATAGCGCCATTGCAGCTGCATTCTATCCTCAATTGGTTCATGAAAAGACTTTGGCTCAAGTAGATAATTTAAAATTGATTTACCATAGAAGTTGTCAATTGATTTCGGTATTGGTAATACCTGTTGTTGTCATTGCATTTTTCTTTATGACTGAATTATTGAATATTTGGTTTGGTAGTTCTATTACCTCTCAGATTTTAACTCCTTTGGTACGTGTCTTGATTATTGGATTTGCCTTAAACGGATTTGTGACAATGCCATACTATTTACAACTGGTGCATCGATGGACTAGACTTTCGTTTTATAAGAACCTTATAGCGATGATAGTATTACTGCCAACGCTTTATTTTTCTATCTTGTATTATGGAATTTATGGTGCATGTTGGATTTGGTTGATTTTGAATTTGATGTATTTTGTTGTTGAAGTTCCTATAATGCATAGAAAGATTATGAAGACAGAGCAAGCGAAATATTATGTGGAGGATATAGGGAGAATATTAATTTCGAGTATATTATTTACCGGCATTCTTTTTCTAGGCATTAGTTTTTTTGAAGTTAACATTTATGTATTGTTATTTATTTTGTTTGTTGCAGGAATAATTCAAGTTATTCTGTTAAATAAAATTAGTTCAGAAAGACCTCTTGGCAAATTAAGTACTTATTCAATATTAAATTAACATGAGGAAGTTTACTATTGTAATTCCAACCAAAAATAGATGTGAGACTTTAAAGTGGACGTTGAAATCTTGTTTGGATATTGATTATGCTAATTATGTGATTATTGTATCAGATAATTGTAGTACAGATCAGACAGCAGAAGTAGTTGCTGAATTTAATGATCCCAAAATTATTTACTATCGGACGTCTGAAAAGCTTGGAATGGCGGCGAATTGGGAATTTGGATTGTCAAAAGTTCAAGATGGTATGGTAACCATTCTAGGAGACGATGACGCTTTTATGCCAGACAGTCTTAAGAGAATAGATAACCTACTCAATGAGAATAAGTTAGATGCGATTTCTTGGAAACAATCTTTTTATCGCTGGCCAAATAATGAATTTGTTAGAATTAAAAATTTGCTTAGTATTCCTCGAACCAATGAAATAAAAATTAGAGATTGTGCAAGCATGTTACAAGCTGTTCTCAATCTTGAGTACTATCCTGCCGATTTGCCTTGGCTCTATGCTGGGTTTGTTGATATAAAGTATGTTCAACGTGTTAAAGCTAAATGCAACGACACTTTTTTCTTTTCCAAAATTCCAGATCTATATTCTTCAATGGTCCTTGCTTCAGTTATTGATAAGTACATTTATTCTCAACTTCCATTAAGTATAGCAGGTCATTCCGCCACTTCAAATGGAGCTGCACAAATACAGATTAAAGAAGAATATTCAGATCAGAATAAAAAATTTATTATAGAGTCTGAATCTCATCCTTTTCATCCATCCCTCGAATTTGTACATGTATATCCAATATTGGTATGGGAAACATTTCTTCAAGCAAGAGAGCAAGGAGTTATGCGAGGAGGAATAATATTGAACAAACAATTTCTACTTGATCGGGCAATTACGGATTGTATTCAATTGGATTTTATTAAACGCGATTTGCCAATGTTGGAATCAATTGCAAGAAGACATCATTTGAATATGAGTGTCCCAAATAATAATTTGTTTATAAGTATAAGAAGGATATGGGGTAATTTAAAAAACTATTTAAATATTTGGACCAACAACCTTTTTATTTCTTGTAGTGACTATAATATTTTTAATGTATATGAAGCCAGTAAAAATTACCGAAAGTTAGAAGAAAGGTCTCAATCTCGAATTGCTATATTGTTCAATAACTTTAAAGTTTTATTTACCAATCTATAGTGTTGTATAGTGTTTGTCAACTAGGATCAAGAATGAATTATGCAGTCGTAAGATCGCTGTATGAACATCAATTGCTGTCAAAAATTTACACGGATATCTGCTCAGATAAAGAACCATGGAAATTTATTTTTGAGGTAGCAAAAAAATTTGGATCCGAACCTGCAGCAAGATTTTGTTTAAGAAGAATTAATATCGATCACTCAATGATTGTTCAATTTCCTTTCTTTGCATTTCAATATTTTTTTAAGAAAAGTAATATAAACTCTAAATCACAGGAATTTTCGAATTACATTCGAGCTCAAAAGCAATTTGCAAATAATATTTCAAAAATTATTACGAAAGATAGCGCATCTCATCTTTACTTATTCAATACTTGTGCGTTGGGATTGATCAAATCAAATAGTGATAGAAAAATTGTTCTCGAATTTTGTAGTTTACCCTTTGGAGATTATCTTTCTCGAATAATTAAAGTCGAAGTGCAATATCCTGATTGGAGTAATGTTCATCATGAGAGTTTATTAAAGGATGTTCATGTGATTCAATACATAGAGGATGAGAAAAATGAAATCAATTTAGCGGATAAAATTATCGTCCCATCAAATGAAGTTTATCAATCTTTAAAGAAGCTATCAATTAGAAGGGAAGCCATTGAAATTATTCCTTATGGATATACTTTTAATAAAAATTATAAAGTTAGAAATTTGAGCCATCGAATGAGAATTGCAACGATTGGAACACTTGAATTGAGAAAAGGTATTCATCATTTTTTCAATATTTCTAAGCGCTTTTCATTAGGTGATTTTGTGGCCATTGGGGCGATAGGCAGCTCTTTGCCGGCAGCAAAAATTAGTGAGTTATCTAAAAGTATTTGTCTTACAGGTCATCTTAATAGAAACAATCTTCTTAATGAATTAGAAAGAATTGATGTATTATTGTTTTTAAGTTTGGGTGAAGGCTCAGCAACTGCGATATACGAAGCATTGAATTTTGGTATTCCGGTTATTACTACAAAAGAAAGTGGTTCCATTGTTGAACATGGCAAATCAGGTTATATAGTTTTGGCAGATGATTATGATGACATTCTAGCTAAATTAGAATTGTTATCTGACAAAGAACATTATAGGAAAATGTCAGAAGAGGCTTTAGTGCGTTCTAATTATGGAAGTCGACATCAATATGGAGAAAGATTGATTGAAGTGCTAACTTAAAGTTGCCTGGATGAATAGATTAAGTTTAAGTTTCTATACCAATATTCCAACACCTTATCAGGAGGACTTTTTTAATGCTTTGAATAAGATATGTGAATTTAAAGCTGTTTATTATGCGAAGACCGAATCAGATAGAAATTGGGAAAATAACTTAGCATCTTATAAGTTAAGATACCTTAAAAACAGTTTTGTTGTACAAATCATTCAAAAATGGTTCAAAGATTTTCATTTCAGTTGGGGCGTTTTTTCACTTTCAATGAATGAACCTGCACAGTGGATTATATTAGGTGGCAATTATTTTGCAGTGAATAATTTGATTGCGGCTATCATTTTAAAAATGAGAGGTAAGCGTCTAGCATTTTTTACTGAGAAAATTAAAGACGGTAAGTCATTTAAATTCTGGTTGAAGAAAATGTATTTAAGGTATTTCCTTGGGCATATCGATGTAATTATTTATATAGGTGAATGTGCAAAGGAATCGTATCATAGTTACGGTTTTTCTAGAATAAAGTCAATCATTATTCCTTATAACATTGATATTGATTTATTTGACAAACGAAACCTCGATTTGAAAAAATTGGATGAAATTAAGGATAATTTAAATGTGGATGGAAGAATTGTTATTCTCTCTTCAGGGTCTTTAATTCAAAGAAAAGGTATGGACATCGTTATAGATTGTTTCAATTCTATGGAGGATACATATAGAGATAGAATTAGTTTATTAATTCTTGGTTCAGGAGAAGAGGAAATCAAACTAAAGTCCAAAGTAATTAGTAATCAAATAAAATTCTTAGGCTTTAAACAAAAGAATGAGATTCCATACTATTTTGCAATTTCAGATATATTTCTTTTCTGCTCCAGATATGATGGTTGGGGATTGGTTATAAACGAAGCTATTGCTTCTGAGTTAGCTATAATCTCTAGTGATGCAGTTGGAGCATCAGAATATATTCGAGAAGGAATCAATGGTTTTGTAATCAAGAATGAAGATATTGCGGGTTATAATGTTGCAATATGTAAGCTTTTGGATTCATCAGAATTGTTACATCAGATGAAAGTAGAGAATGCCAAGTTCAAACAAGCAGTATCTTCTCAGTATAATGCGGAACAATTAGTGAGTTATCTAACTTCTATTGCAATATGATAATGTCCTTAATCATATTATTTAATATTTGTGTATATGGTTTTGGAATTGTATTGTGTTATTATAAAGGTTTGCGAGAAAATTTAATTTTTGGTTTTTCATGGTTGATGTTCACTATTTATTATTTTCTCACGCCTTGGTATTTCTATTCAATAGGTCGAAGAACAATCTGGGGAGATGATGTTGGATATCAAGGAGTAGGAGAGGATATATATGATTATTATGATGAAGGTCTATTGTATTATGGAATTGCGAATTTATTATTCTTACTTGGATTTTTCTTCATTTCTAAGTATAAACAACATTTCAAAATAAAAAAATTCAGAGATAATAAATCTTTAATTGTTGTTATCTCATTTATTTGTCTAGGGTTGGTCATACTTAATTTTGGTTTAACTGGATTTAGTATTATTGATATTATTAAAGGAAATTCAGATGAAACATTATTTGGTGCAACTGGAGCAAGTAATTACTTAAGGAATTTTGCAGATTCCTTGATCACTTGCTTGATCCTATGTTATGTGATAAAAGTAGATAAGAGAATTCTAATTGCACTTTATTTGATTTCTTTTATTCTTTTTGCTTTGATGGGCTTTAGGTATCGAATGATCATGACCATATTTGGCGTTCTACTTATTATATTATTTAACTACGAGTTTAGAATCAAGAATAAAATTAAGCCCATTATTGTGACAGGAGGAATTTTATATTTGATTTTATTTATTACTGTAAATAGATATCCTTTGATTGTGGGACATTTTAATGAATTTGAGTATAATCCAATTAAGTTTAATGCTGGAAATTTATTGGCTGAACAGACCAGAGGAGCGCTTGATGATATTAATATTATAAAGTATTATGAGACGAATGAGCATCCTGAATATGATTATGGAGTAACATTTGCATACTTTATTGTTCGTGCAATTCCTAGGAGCATATTCGGTGATTTAAAAGATAAATTCTATCCACCACCAGCATTTCCAATAATCGATAAAGCGTATAACCTTCCGCCAGAATGGGCAACAACTGGCGAGGCTCCATTGCATTATGCTTATTTTGTAATTGCTGGTAATATTTGGTTTCTATTTGTGGGTACTTTTATCGTTGGCTTAATATTAGGTCTGGTTCAAAGAAATAGAAATGTAAATTCATTAAAAGATCAGGTTTTTGTTGTCGCACTTTGTATTTCATTATTTCTGTGGTATACACGCGGTTATTTTCCGCAGTTTGTAGATAATTTGGTGTTTTTATTAATACCTTATTACGTATATTATTCATTCATTCCAAGCTATGAAGAATAAATACGTGTTGTTCGCAGGTCCTTATCCTCCGCCAGTGCATGGTCAATCCTTTGCATTTAAAATGGCATATGACAATTATCACGATTACAAAATATTGATTTCTCAAAATTTAGAAGAAAGAAATAATTTATATAAAATTTGGCTTACCAAAATTTGTATATATAAATATTTGGTAACATTTTTAACTAAAAATATTTCAGTAGTATATCTTACAGGTTCAAGATCAAGGTTAGGTGCCTTCAAGGATATCGTTCTTATTATACTTGCCAAAGGTCATGGTGCAAAAGTTATCAATCATATTCATGCTGCACATTTTAATAAATTTTTAAATTCATTACCGACTTTAGTGAGTACTCTATATTGTTCTGCCTACCGAAAAGTAGATGTTTTTGTTTGCTTGTTACATGATATGAAAAAGGAATATAAGGAATTTGAATTATCATCAAGGATTGAAGTAGTCGAAAATTTTTATGATCCAATAATGGATTCCTCAAAAGAACATGAGTTGCACATAGAGGAGCCTATTGTTATTTCTTATTTTTCTAATTTAATTTTTAGTAAAGGAATATTTGATTTGATTGAGGCATTTGAAATTGCAAATTCCAAATATCCAAATATCCGCTTACAAATTGCAGGTAGTTATGGTGAGGATTCTTATATGAGTGCGGTGCAAGTAAAGGAAAAATTAAGCAAATGCCTGCTTTTGAATTCAAATATTAAGTATGTGGGGTCAAAATATGGTAAAGCTAAAATTGACTTTTTGCAACGTTCACAAATATTTGTATTGCCAAGTTTTTATAGCAGTGAAGCTTTTCCAATTTCAATTCTCGAAGCAATGCGAGCAGGAAATGCAATTATATTGACCGATCACCATTACTTAGCTAAACTCATTACCAAGGAGCAGGGAATTGTCATTCCAGCTTCTAATATTGAAGCCCTTGTTCAAGCATTAGCTTCGCTTATTGATGATAAAGAAAGATTACTGGATATGCGAAGAAATAATAGGGTCTATTCTTCAGTTAACTATTCAATGTATAAGTACAGTAATAGATTGAATTCTATCATTCAATCATTAACTAAGGAATAAGTATGTGTGGAATATATGGTTTTGTTGGTGATTCAAAGAACTTAGATTCAAATAGAATTGATGAATTAATTAGGCACAGAGGTCCGGATGATCATGGTACATATGCAACAGATAATTTATTTTTACTACATAGGCGATTGTCTATCCAGGATTTGTCGATTTTGGGTCATCAACCAATGGTATCCAATGATGGAAATTTCATTATTTGTTACAACGGGGAAATTTATAACCATATTGAGATAAGAAATCAATTAATTCATAAATATAATTTTAAGTCAACTTCCGATACGGAGACTTTGCTTTATGGTTTCATAGAATTTGGGGTATCTTTATTCAATAAGTTGAACGGGATATTTGCTTTTTCAATATTCAACTGCATAACCAATGAAGTAATTATTGTACGCGACCATTTTGGGATTAAGCCATTGTATTATTATTGCGATGACGAAAAATTAGTATTTTCTTCTGAATTAAAAACAATTTCTAATACAGATGGAGTAAGTGTTAGTATAGATTCAAAAGGCTTACTTAATTATTTATATTATTTGTGGTCGCCTGGAAGTCGCACTGCAATACAGCAAATAAAAAAGTTAGAGGCAGGACATTTTATTCGAATAAATACCTTATCTCCTAAGGATTATGTGATTGAGAAATATTATGAAATTCCTTTTTCTACAAAAAAGGAAATTAAAGATTATAAATACTGGGAAAGTGAATTAGAAGAAATATTATTGAGAGCTATTGAAAGGCAACTACTCTCAGATGTGCCTGTAGGATTTTTTCTGTCTGGAGGATTAGATTCCAGTTTGTTGGTAGCCATGTATCGAAAGCTTTATCCAAATGCGCCTATTAAAGCCTTTACAATATCCACTGGAAAGGAATTTGAAGAAGAAGGTTTTGGTGATGATTTGTATTATGCTAAGTTAGTCGCAAAGCACTTAGAGGTCGATCTTACTGTTACTGAATCGAATATAGATATCTTAAAATGCTTTGATCATATGATCTGGCATCTTGATGAGCCTCAAACGGATTTGGCACCGCTTCATGTTGAGAATATTTGTCGACAAGCTAGAAAAGAAAATTGTTATGTCTTGTTGTCTGGAGCAGGAGGTGATGATTTATTTTCTGGATATCGAAGACATCAGACTTTAAATTACCATAAATTACTAAAGTTAATTCCTTTTGGAAGTAAACTGCTTAAATTTATGGCATCTTATATTACTAAACCTATGGGAAGAAGAATATTGAAGTATGTTTCGGCCTATGATTCTCAGAGTGAAACAATGTCCATGGTTAATTCGTATGGATGGTATGATCTAGAAGGTGTTCGTGCACTTTTTTCTTCAGGGATTCAAGATGAAATTAAAAAATTTGACCCTAGGACATTATTACTTGAGTCTTTGTCCAATATTCCTGAAGAAAATAATGTTTTAAATCAAATGCTATTCTGGGATATAAAATATTTTCTTGTAGACCATAATTTGAATTATACAGATAAGTTGTCTATGTCTCAAGGTGTTGAAGTGCGAGTTCCTTATCTGGATAAAGATTTAGTAGAGTTCAGTGCGAGGTTGCCAGTAGAATATAAAATGAAAGGAACTGTTACGAAATATATTTTGAAAAAATTAGCTGAAAAATATCTGCCACATGAAGTGATTTATAGATCAAAAACAGGTTTTGGTGCACCCGTTAGGCATTGGATTAAAAACGATTTAAAAAATCTAGTAAATTTAAAATTGTCAGAAGAGCAACTGTTGAAACAAGGAATTTTCAATCCTAAAGAAGTTAGTAAATTGATTAAAGAAAATATTGAAGGTAGAGTAGATGGATCTTATACAATACTTGCGCTTTTGGCAATCGAGTCTTTTGTTAGGCAATTCATCCCGAACCAAATAAAGAATTAATAATTATGAAACAGATTATTCAAGATATTAAAAATGGAGAAACAATTCTCGTTGAGACTCCAGCACCAATAGTGCAAAAAGGTCATGTATTAATTAAATCACATTATAGTTTGATTTCAACTGGAACTGAAAGAATGCTTTTGGATTTTGGGAAAGCCGGTTGGCTTGCAAAAGCACGTCAACAACCTGAAAGAGTTCAACAAGTTCTTTCAAAAATTAAAAGTGACGGACTCATGCCAACTGTAGAATCAGTTTTAAGAAAGTTAGATACTCCTATTCCGTTGGGATATTGTAATGCTGGAGAAGTCATTGGTGTAGGGGAGGGAGTTAATGATTTTCGGATTGGGGATAGAGTTGTGTCGAATGGTTCGCATGCAGAAATAGTTTCAGTCGGCAAAAATCTTGTCGCACGAATTCCAGATAGTCTGAGTTATGAGGAAGCAGCTTTTACTATAATTGGTGCTATCGCTTTACAAGGAATTAGACTTACAGCACCAAATCTTGGAGAGACCATAGTCGTTCAAGGATTGGGTTTAATAGGTATGTTAACTGCGCAATTGTTGAAATCTAATGGATGTGAAGTGATTGGCCTTGATATGGAGCAATCTAAAGTTGAAATGGCTAATTCTTTTGGAATTCATTCAATTCTTGTAAATGATGAAAATTCTGCTGTGAATGAAGTACTCCATTTAACTAAAATGCAGGGTGCAGATGCAGTTATTATGACGGCTTCTTCTAAGTCTGATATTTTAATTTCGCAAGCAGCACAAATGTCACGAAAAAGAGGTCGGATCGTACTTGTAGGTGTAGTCGGTCTGGATATTAATAGATCTGATTTTTATGAAAAAGAATTGAGTTTTCAGGTTTCTTGTTCTTATGGTCCAGGAAGATATGATGATACCTATGAAAAGGCGGGAATAGATTATCCGTATGCTTATGTACGATGGACTGAACAAAGAAACTTCGAAGCAGTGCTCAAATCTATGGAGTCTCAATCATTGAAGGTAAAGGACTTAATCAGTGAAATTGTTTTGCTGAATGATTATCAAGAAGTTTATCAAAATTTAAGTACATCAAAATCTATGGCATCGTTGATCAAATATGATGTAAATCAGGAAAAGTCGAAAAATGTAGTTGTCCATTTTGAAAAAAACTTTAAGAAAAATTCTTCCTTAATAGGGATTATTGGTGCAGGGAATTTTACTTCAGCTACAATGTTGCCACTGCTCTATAAATTAAATGCGCCAATTAAATCAATTGCAAGCCAGACAGGGTTGACCGCAACTCAATTGGCAAAAAAATATTATATTCCAGTAGTCTCAACAGATTACAACTCCATTATTGAAGATTCCAGTATTGGATCTGTTGTTATTACCACCCGTCATCATACGCATGCTAATCTTGTTTCTGAAGCATTGAAGCAAAACAAACATGTTTTTGTAGAGAAGCCTTTGGCCATTAATCGGGATCAATTACAATTATGTATCGATGCAATGAAAGAGACGTCTGGAAGTTTGACAATTGGTTTTAACAGAAGATTTTCTCCCGCATCAAAATTGTTAAAAGCATTTTTAGAGAAGTCTTCTGCGCCCATTCAATTAATTATGACCATGAATGCAGGATTTTTACCGGAAGATCATTGGACACAAAATATGGAAATTGGAGGAGGTAGAATAATTGGTGAAGCTTGTCATTTTTTCGATCTTGCTAATTACCTTGTTGGAAGTTTAGCAACAAGAGTTGTTTCACAATCACTTGGTACTACTTCTATGCATTCCGATAATGTAAATGTGTTGATTAAATATGCAAACGGTTCCACCGCTGCTGTTAATTATTTTTCAAATGGAAATAAAGATTATCCAAAAGAGAGAATTGAAGCTTATCAGAATAATGTTACCGCCGTTATTGATAATTTTAAGAAATTAAACTTTTTTGGGACTTCTGCTAAAGAATGGTCAGGCAATCAAGATAAAGGTCATAAAGATCAGTACAGTCTTTGGCTTAAATTTATTGAAGAGGGTGGACCGGTACTTATTGATGTCGAGTCGTTAGTCAACACTTCACAAGTAAGTTTTGCTGCAGTCGATTCTTTGATGAGTGGAAAGGAGATTGACCTATAACCCGAACTATGCAATAGACTTTTTATTACATGCCAAAATGCCTTCAAATATTAGCACTTCCTCATATTTTTATCCTCACCATAGGGGATACCATGTTTGCGGTAAAAATATTGCGGGAGCACTAATCTTTATTGGCCTTTTGGCTCTCACAACAAAACTCTATTGCATAATTCGAGTTTAATACAATTTTTTAAATGAATTTTTATATAAGTATGCTCCTAATTTTTAGAGATATAATGCAGAGTAAAATATTTTTCAATACCTTTGATGAATTAATTATAATATTTTGAATAGCTCTATTTATTTTTCTAATGTAAGCATTGACTATAATCAAAATAGTATTGTAAAGGATTTGAATTTAGACATACAGGAAGGTTCTTGGATTGAGATTATTGGTTCTAATAATGTTGGCAAATCATCTTTATTGAATACTTTGTATGGATTAAGTCACAATTTAACAGGAGGACTTAAAATTTTAGGTTATGATTTAAATCCATTAACTGGAAATATCCAAGAACTAAGAAGGAAGATTGGTTTTTTCTCCGATGCTTTACCATTAATAGAAAACAAAACCTTTCGTGCTAATCTTTCATTGGCATTGACTTCGTCTAATAATATTTTTGATTTAGAATCAGACGCATTTCTAAATTCTATATTGGATAAACTTCATTTGAAACATAAGTTGTTAGAGGTCATAGAGAATTTTTCAAGTTCTGATAAAACTTTATCTAAACTTGTGCGACTTTTGAGCATAAAACCAAAATTGTTATTATTAGATTGTCCATTCAGAACTTTAGACAAGATTAATTCAGAATTAGTTGTCGAATTATTGAAAAAATATCACACTTCTGAAAAGGCAACAATAATTATTACTTCAGATGCAATAACAACCAATGGACCAGATGGTCGAATGATTTATTTGATGGAGAATCAGAGTTTAAAGCATATAAATAAATTATGAATTATGAGCTATGAATGTTTAGTGATGAATGGTTAATTGGTAAATATCTACTTTTTGATCGATGGTTAATGTCCTATTTTTACTATTTTGAGTTTCTATCAAAAGTTAGGTTTTAGTTGGAAAAACTAAATATAAATTGAATAATGGATTATACCAATGTGAATTTATAGTTATCCCAATTCTTTTTGGTATAATGCCGATGATAAGCATTAATAATTAATTTATCTTTGCAAAAATTTTTCATGTCGCATTATAATAAAGATTACTTCGATTGGCAAAAGAATTCTGGTGCTCTTGGAGGCGACGTAGAGCAATTTAAATTTAGTTCTTTCATCAAGAAAGGAGATAACGTCATAGATTTTGGCTGCGGCGGAGGTTATATTTTGGGAAATTTACAGTGTCTTGGAAAATTTGGGATAGAACCTAATTCCAATGCAAGAGAAGTATGCAAACAAAATGGCGTTCCTTGTGTTGCAAATGCGGATGAAATTCCAGACTTGTGGGCTGATGTGATTATTTCAAATCATGCTTTAGAACATTGCTTTCAACCATTAGATGAGGTTAAAAAACTATTTCCAAAATTGAGGCATGGAGGAAAAATTATTTTTGTAACTCCTTTAGAAAAAAATAATTCTTGGAAACCAAATGATATCAATCAACATCTCTATACATGGTCGGAAATGAATTTGGGAAATATATTCACCCTAGCAGGCTTTAAAGTTTTGGAAGTTCAGGAATTAAAACATAGGTGGCCGCCCTATTCTATTACTATTAGAAAATGGATAGGAACTACGGGTTTTCATTTATTAAGCAGAATATGGGCAAGAATGAGTTCTGAAATTAGTCAGGTTAGACTTGTTGCCGAAAAATAGTATTAATTCTTACTTAATGCCTTCAATAGCTACTGCATTTTCAAATCTTGTTTCATCTTCTATTAATTGCAACATGGGATTGTTGCAATCATTAAACTTACAATTTCTAATTGATTGGAATCTAGCATTTTTTATTCATCGACGAATGAATATCTATCCCAAATCCTTAGGTGATGCACATTCCCAAAAAAATGGGTAAAAAAAACTTTAACCGTCAATTCAGAGCTAACATAACACTAGCTGTTTTCTTTCCATTATCAAGTTCTATTAAATACCTTCTAGCAGCAACTTCAAGATCTGGTATGACGCAACGAAAAATTCCACCTTTTCGTAGATTTTTGTAAGAATTTTTAAGTTCAATATGAAAATCAATGAGTGATAAATGCTCTATCTTTTGAGAATTATATAATCCATCAAAAGAGCTTTCCTGAACTGGCAATCCATTAAGGATATTACCGTAAAGAACATTGTTCGGAAATCGTATATTTATCATTCCTTTTAGCAAGAAAGATAAAATAAAAACGGTCAACCTATATTAGGGACGCACAGACTCTTAATTCCTTACCCCTGACCCCTACCCCCTGACCCCTACCCCCTGACTCCTTATACTTATTACTTCCCCTTCCCCTTCCCCTTTAAAAACGTATCTTCGC
>JBDSHL010000271.1:0-7153 GCA_039918515.1 Saprospiraceae bacterium
TATGCATAATCGTTCAGATACTAAGGAATCCTAAGCTTATTCGTAACTTTACAAGCCATTTTAAAACGACCATATGACTGTAAGACATCAATTTAAAAATGCTATCAAGCGTGGAACAGGTCAAACACATCTGTTAATGAAAGACAATCCAAATGTTGACTTTTCAAACGAAATCATTAAGGCTGCATTGACAAATTTATCTTACGACAACCAATCAGAAGGAAGTAGAGCAAATTATGTTTTTGAGTTGATACAACTTTCGAATCAGAAGGCAAAAATAAGACAAGAAATATTAAAAGCACTTGCGACTGAACGTAAAGACTATTGGGCTCTAGACCAACTTTTCAACATCACAGCTTTGTTTGCAAAGCAAGGCGACACAGAAGCTAAAAAAGCAATTTATAAGAGGTTTTACAAAAATATAATTCAAGGCTCGGAATGGGTTGGTCAAGATGCTATACTTGCAGTTGATGGTTTAGATGGACTAAAATATATTGCTGCAACAAAGGGTAAAATTATTCAAAACGACCCTGAAGAATGGGAAGACAATTGTACAATAGATTACTTTCAGGAACAAAATCCGAGAATTAAAGTTTATCGAGAATTGGAGAACGAAAGCAAGAGCAATGAATATATTAAAATATATCTTGACACGATAAGAAAAAATAAAATAAAATATCCAAAGAGAATAAGACCTAAATACAATTACAAAATTGTATCTGAGAAAATAAATAGCAAAGCAATTGTTCCTTTACCGCCATTATTTGCAAAAGACTTATCAAAAACAGACATTAAAAAACTAGCTGACGATTTCTTAAAAGAAACAGACCGTTTGAAACTGGAAAAATATATGCGAGTATTTGACAGGGTAGAGTTTCCATACGACTATAAACCTCTTCTAACACTTGCAAAGAGTAAAAATAAAAAGGACGACCGACTTGTAGAATATGCAACGGGAGCATTAAAATATTTTATGGGTTCAGACATTCGCGAATATGCAATAGAAAAATTGAAAAAAATAAAAATTCCTTCCGACTATTTGGATTTGTTGGTTTCAAATTACAAAGAAGGAGACTTCAAACTTCTGACTGAAATCGTTGCAAGATGTAAAAACGAACACGACATTCATTCTTTAGTTTACGGTTACGTAAATATTTATGAAGCCAATAAGACAAAAGAATGTAAAGAACCACTGGAAGCAACTTACGACAAATTAACATGTGGTATCCACAGAGCAGACATTATTAGAATACTAATTGAAAATGAAGTACTTTCAACTAGACTGAAAAATGAAATTAAGTTTGATAGCTATGAAAAAATACGAAAATTAAAATGACAGAAAGAAAAAGGACTTATTACATGCGTTTGTCAGAAAAGCGGATTCAGTTGTTAAATGAAGCTTTATGCTTCGTATCAAGTTCATTACCGGCAGACTGTTTAGTGCGAAATCCGCTTCTTCACCAAACACCAAATCGTTAGCAACTTGTTGAAAATGACTCTGTGAAAATAGATTTAAATAATTTGAGACATAAGAATACATTTACAATACTGAAGATAATGGGATTTTCGCATATCTATAGGTCAATAAATTAACTAAGCTAAAAAATATATACAATGAAATTAATTCAAGTCAATTTTTTATTATTCCTCTTCCTTGTGGTTTTATTCATTTCCTTTGGTTGTGTGAAAAATGATCTTTCTAATACTCCAAATTGTTTATCAAAAGCAATTGATTATATTAATACTCATTTCGGACGATGTCCTGCCCTAATTGTTGAATATGAATTTCAAAATAAAATTGTTTATTATATAGATCCGGGTTCTTGTTCTGCTGATGAGCAATTTCCTATTTTAAGTTCGAATTGTGATACGATCGGATTCTTGGAAGGTGCTGCAGGAAATTCAATTATAAATGGTGAAGATTTTTATTCAAAAGCAAAAAAGCTACGTAAAGTATGGACAAATTAAATAACGGCTTACAAAACGAAGCAGAAACTACTTGTCTACTATTATTTCATGATTCTAGGTATACTCGATCTGCGATCAAGTGTATGTAACAAAACATGCATCTGAAACTCTAATTGGCTCTACTAAATTCATTCGCAGCACGAATGCACAACATTAGGTTTGACAATTGTGGTTCAGGCGAAAGGAATTGAGCATTTGGATTTCTATTGAATACACCCAACCAAGTGCATTCAATTGATTCACGCATACGATGGCATTGAGAATTCAATTGTTTAGGCAATTATGAGTGATTACGTAATTCCATTGAAATTAGAAGTAATAAAACTTATTAAAGATTAGTGGTGCCTTCTGCTAAAATTTAAATGTATAGAAAACTTTTGCTGCTTTACCAAAATAGCCGAAACAAGTGAGGATGGTAGCTAATTGATCATACCATATTAGCCATTAATTGATGCTCTTTATTTCAATAACTACATAAGTTTGCTCTCGACGTATTAAAAACCGCATTATGCAATAGAATTCTGTGGTGAAAGTCAAAAGGTCGATAAAGTCATCGAAATAAATTTCGATGTACTATTTGTGTGATGCCACTACAAAAAGAAAGCGCCTCATTGCTGAAGCACTTTCTAAGATTAAACCGATTGATAATAATATTCTAGGGATCGATGGGCATACGCCCATTGAATATCTAAAGTTTTCTTTGATTTATCTGGTAAGTACCATTTTCTTGGTTGTTACGAATGAAGGAGTTTCCAAAGTATAATAGTATACTCCAGTCAATCCATTCAATTCACTTTGAGTGAAGACAACATGATTCATTCCAATTAACGCTTTTACATTTTTAATACTTAGCACTTTTCCCGATACATCTTGAATCTTCAACACAACATCTGCTTGTTCAGAAGAACGGAAGCTAATATTGGTTGATTCACTGAATGGGTTTGGATTATTCTGGAACAATTCAAAAGCATTCAATAATTGTTTGGAATTGCGAATTCTCAATTCAATATTCAATGAGTTCAATTTTTCATCATATGCTTCGGTCTGCATGAGTTCACTTGAAGTAGTAAATGATTTAGCAGAATTGAAGTTTCCATAATTTGCTTTTACCACAATGTAGAACAATGGTTCAGAAGTGGCGAAAACTGGTTTTTCTGAACTCCAGCTCATATTAACAACTCCATCTAATGTAGTATTGAGATTGAAATTAACATGGTTGATATCTATACTTCCAGGAATGAAATCTGAGATTTCAATCTTGCGAGAATCAACTTTCCAGGCAATTTGAAATCCAAGGATTCCATTCTCCCAAGTACCATATACAGGCACATTAACTTTCTCTGTAGTATTGAAATCTTGATTTTCAATTTCAAAATAAATATTACCAGCAGTCCTCGTTTGAGCTGTATTAAAAAGATTAGTCTTTGCAGATCCATTTATGTCTCCAATCTTCACACCATAGAAGTTATTGTCATAAGAAGTTCCTCGAAGATTTATAATATTAACTTCTTCTTTCCATCCCCCTAACCAAGGATTTGTTGGATCTTCGAATTGAAGAGGCATAGCAATGAATCTCCATGATTTTTGTGTTCCGCTCATGGTCGTTTTAATACCAAGAATTAATTTTCTCAGTTCAGCAATATCTGCAGAAGTGATGGATTTAGAATTATTTAAGTCAGCTGCTATATACTTATAAGGAGTATTAAATATCTCTTTACCAAGAATATGTTTTTGAATCATCACGATATCTGCGGTACTTAAACCATTCAACGCATCATCATTTTTCTCAGGTTTCACAATATAATCCGCACCTTCTGGAATATCCACAAATGTATATATTCCTATGTCTGGTGTAGACACTTCAGAAATTTTACTTGTAGATTGTCTAATTTCAATTACTGCGTTCTTAAGTGCTTCAGATTGATTCGCATTTACCAATCCTGAAATAACTCCACCTACTTTATTAGGACATGCATTTCCAGCATTATCTTGTAAGGTTAAAGTTGTTATACAAAATTCTTGATTTCCTGATAAGTCGGTTACATAAACTCTAATCATTGTGTCTCTTGTTACTCCATTGGGAATATCCGCACAAGTATAAGTCCGTGTTGAATCATTGACATTTGCGCTAAAAGAATATTTCAATTGATTTTGTAGTGTACAATTGTCTTCACTTTTCTCATTAAAGTCTTTTGCTTTAACTGTGACAGAACCATTGGTTGCCATAACCACAGTTATTAATCCAGCCCTACAGAAAGGTGTTGGAGCTTTCCCATCTCTAACGGTGAACAATTTATCACAAGTTGATGAATTACCACAAGCATCTGTTACTGTCCAACGAATCCTATGTGTTCCACCACGGTAATTTCCAGATGCATTTCTTGTTAAACCATTTACTTCAATTGAATTATTATTATCTAAATCAATTGCAAAATTCCAAGTTAACAAAGTACTATCTGTACAATCATCGGTTGCATATCCAATCAATTCAACTGGAGCCGAACAATCAGATGAGTTAGAACTAACCGTTAAGCTTGCACAAGTTATAGGATTAATGGTAGGCTTTCCTGAATTGGTAATTTTAATTATTTGATCTCTGGTAAATAGTCCAGGAGAGCCAGGACTATTTACATCATAGGAACACCAGTCAATAACTTTCCAATGTCTTATGATCTTTATACATGAATTATCAATGTTATAGAATTTTTCATCTTCGAATCCTGCAATTATAGTTGCACAAGGCTTAGCAGGCCAAGTTGGTTTTCCAGCTCTTGAAGGATCAGCATCAGAAAGTAAGCAGCCCGGTAAACTAATATTCGCTGGCCAAGTAATTTGTCCAGCTACCAAGGGATTAGTATCTCTAATTGTAATCAATTGATCACATAAAGCAAATCTTCCACCGCCATCTATTACTTTCCAATGTCTTGTAATCAGACCGTTAGTGCATCTGAATCCAGTTGAATCATCCTTATAAGTTACAGTAGGGTTACCGCAATTATCAGAAGCAACTGGTCTACCTGTAACACTAAGATCAAAAATATTTACGGTACAATTTACTGTAATATTTGGAGGACAAGTTATGACAGGTGCAATCTTATCCTGAACCGTAACTAAAACCATGCATTCATTCGTATTTCCTTTCTTGTCTTTCACCCTTAACACAACTTGAATTGGACTATTAGCCACATCCTCACAACAGAAACTAACAGTATTGCCAAATGAGGTATTCCCTACAATATTACAATTGTCTGTCATTCTTCTAACAAACATTGAATCAAGGCTACAATTATCGAAACTTCCCTGGTTAAAAGAAGCAGCAAAAACCTTTGTAATTCCATCACCTAAAGTAACTACTGTAGTTTCATCACAGACAGCAATGGGTTTTAAATTATCTTCAATAATAACCTCAACAGTGCAATGAGTAGAATTACCACAAGCATCAATCACAGTATATCGCACCCATGAGGTATCTTGAAGCAGTCCTGAGATACTTACTCTTCCATCTGGCAATGTTGTAATTCCATCCGTTCTAAAGTCTCCTTGTTCAGGATTTCCGCTTGCATCTGCTTTCTTATAAGAAACTTCTAATTTATAAGGTGAACAGTCTGAAATAAACTCTGGCCCAGAAACAATAGCTGTTCCCGTGCAAGAGTAATAATCGGTAGGAAAAACCATATAATTTCCTCTACATGCAATTATTGGAGGCTTATTATCTTCAACCTTTATTAATTGAGTACATTCAATTAATCTACCAGAACACCAGTCATATATTTTCCAACTTCTAAATATTTTAAATGAATTTCCACAAACAGGTATTTTTAAATCTCTGTAAGTAACAGCAAAGTTATCACAATTAATCCCTGTTGGGAAACCTGTACCTGGCCATATTAATTGTCCTCTATCATTTATATAATCATAGGGTGATGGATTTCCATTGGCTAATGCATTCCATCCTGATGGATATGGCCCAAATGGATATTTTATACTATCACATTGCAAGTACGGTCTAGCAAGTCCATCATAACTTGGAGGACATACTAATGTGTTAAATGTACCTTGATCTATATAGAATAATTCTTTGCAATTCGTTGTATTCCCTTTACAATCTTTAGCTGTCCAGAATCTTTCATATTGAGCATAGGGATCTACATTACAACCATTCTTGGTATAAATATCATAATAGCATAATTCAACATCACAACATAAATCGAAATTACGTACTGTATAACATCCTGGCTTACCTATTATAGGAGTTGCTATTGCTGTTCTCGGCAATGGAAATCCTATGCCAATAGCTTCTGGCCTTAAATCAGTATTACAATTCACTCTAGGAGTGTCATTTCGACACAACAAATTTGGAACGTACTTATCTTCAATGAATACATAGCCCCAACAATTTACTCCAGAACATAGATGTGTAATTTGAGCCTTCAATTTTTTACCTAAATAGGTTCTATCTATTAATCCTCCTGGAATTAAGTTATTAGATTCATCATAGACTTTAACAGAATAAGAATCATCAGGATAGTCTGATCCTTCTAACATTATACCAGGTGTGATAACTGCACTACAGTTACCATCTAAAGATAAATTTATTAGATCATCACATGCAAGAGATCCTGTTGATTCAACTTCTACTATTCGTGAGAGAATGGTTGAGCCTGATGTTGCAAAAACTGTATACGTCCCAGCGACATTGCCCCAATTGACAATTACAGAAGTTGCTGTTGAAGTAACTATTGTGCCACCTCCTGACAAACTAAAGATCCAAGGACCTGGAGAATTCACATCATAGATGACCATTGTAGCATTTTTACATACACTTGTATCTGTTGCAAATCTGGCAGTTAAAGTCTGCCCATTTAGTTTTAAAGAACTTGACAACAACAAACTAAGCATAATTAAAAGCATTGCTTTGCTTATTTCAATCATTGATACTTTTAATGGGTTCATGATTATTGTATTTGAATTGTTTACTTTTTTCATATTCATTTTTTTTATCGGTTTAAATTTGGATTTTTGCTGAGCGGCTATTCGCCGGAGTTGTGATACTCCGGCCAAGCCTAATTACCCAAGAACCGTTTTTTATCTTATTATTACCATTTTGCGTGTTGCAATAAAATCATTGGCATCAAGCTGGTAGTATAATACTCCAGCATGTTCATTCTGAAATTCAACTTCTGTA
>JBDSHL010000272.1:0-10416 GCA_039918515.1 Saprospiraceae bacterium
AAACTTGCAAAATCCATATTTAATCCTATGGCAAGCGGAATTAATCCTAGAATTGCAGAGATCGCCGTCAAAATTACCGGTGTTATCCTTGTTGCGCCTCCTTCAATTACAGCGTCTTTAATATTTAATCCACGTTGCCTTAATTCATCAATAAATTCAATGAGCAATATTCCATTTCGAACTACAATTCCTGCTAATGCAAAGATTCCAACTCCTGTCATTACAACACTAAAAGTCATCTTGAATAATCCAAAACCTAATGCAATTCCAATCAAAGAAAATAATACTGTACTGAATATTATTAAAGGTTTCACCAATGAATTAAATTGAGTAACCAAAATCAATAGCATAAGCGCTATTGCTGCACCAAAAGCTACAGTTAAAAAACTAGCTGTCTCCTGTTGTTGCTCCAATTCTCCCGTAAATGAAATTTCATAACCTTCAGGAATCTCAAGTTTGGCAACTTCAGCTTGAATTTCTTCTACTACTTGATTAGGGCTATATCCTGGAGAAACGTCCGAAGATAAAGTGATTAATCTTTTTTGATTTTTTCTACTAATACTGCTTATAGAATTTCCATAACGAACTTTTGCAAAAGATGAAATGGGTATTTGTTTGAATTGTTGCGAAGCCATATCCATAAAGGAAATATCCATGGACATTATCTTGTCAAGACTTGCCCTGTCCATTTCATTTAATCTTAGTTGAATAGGGTAGTCATCGTTAGAGTCTCGATATTTGGATACTTCCTTTCCAAATAATGCAGTTCTAATTTCAGCTGCAATTTGAACAAGTGTAATTCCTTCACGTTGAGCTTTTTCTTCATCTAAATCAATAATAATTTCAGGTTTACTAATTTGAAAATCTGAACTAAGACCATCAATACCTTTAATATTAGAATTGTTTAAAGTCAATTCTATTTTTTTAACCAGCTTATCCAATACATCAAAGTCGTCGCCATTAATTTCCATATTAAT
The DNA here is from genome assembly GCA_039918515.1 of Saprospiraceae bacterium. Lineage (GTDB taxonomy): Bacteria > Bacteroidota > Bacteroidia > Chitinophagales > Saprospiraceae > Vicinibacter. The sequence continues at coordinate 978 of JBDSHL010000272.1, forward strand.
AGCTTTTCCAACTGGTGGACCTCCGTTTTCTTTTTCTATTTTTAATTCAGCGCCTGCAATTCCATCTTTGAATTCATTCTTTATTTTTTCTAAAAGTTCTGAAGTGGAAGCTCCCTTTCTATCTCCATATTTTTTGAAGGCTACGGTAACTTTACTTTTGTGTGGTGTTGCGACTCGATCAGGATTATCTTGTGTTCCAGCGCCCAATCCGATATTGGAGATAACTGAAGTAACAATTGGATTATTTTGACCTATGACCTTGTAAACTCTCGCTTCAATCACTCTTGTTATTGAATCTGTAAAATGTGCGTCAGTTCCCATAGGGAGCTTACAATATACAAATGCAAAGTTAGGATCGCCACTTGGGAAAGTTTCTATTTTTGGATTTGTTCCAAAATAAAATACCCAAGAAAGAATCAACATTAAAAATGCCCCAAGAATTATAGTAATTGGCCAAAACCGCTTCAAAATTGAGTTTAATGTATTTCTGTAAAGTTGAACAAATTTTGGCCAAAGTTTGCGTTGAAAAAAATGAATCATTTTTTCAAGAACAAAATGATACAATAAAATTAAAACTATTGTTCCAACAGCAAAATTACCGAATCCTTTATGATGAGTTAAATAAGCTAATATTGCAATCAATCCAATTACAAGGAAAGCTTTATAGTAGTATTTTAATTCTGATTTTTGACCTTTCACTTCTCGTTTCATAAAGGAAACTGCGAAAACTGGATTCATTACAAACGCTACAAATAATGAAGCGCCTAAAGTTATAATTAGTGTTACTGGAAGATTAGACATGAACTTGCCAATAATTCCAGGCCAAAAAAGCAAAGGAACAAAGGGCATTAAGGTGGTTAATGTTCCAGACAAAACAGGAATGAATACTTCTCCTGCTGCTTCTTTCGCAGCATCTTCAATACTCATCGTTGGATTTTTATTGTATATTCTATGGGTGTTTTCAATTACGACAATGGCATCATCAACTACGATTCCCAGTGCGAGTAAAAAAGAAAATAAGACAATTACATTCATTGTTAATCCTAGTGCTGGCAAAACTAAAAAAGCGACTAAACATGAAAGCGGAACAGCCAAGCCTACAAAAAATGCATTGGTGAATCCCATAAAAAACATTAATACAAAGACAACAAATATAAATCCAAGTATTACAGTGTTGAAAAGATCGTGCAATTGAACTCTGGTATTCTCAGAGGTGTCAGCTGTAGATTTGATGGTAATGCCTTCAGGAAATTTATTCTCTTTAAAATCATCAATGATTTTATATATCTTATCGGTTGCTTCAATTAAATTTTCACCACTTCGCTTAATGACATTTAAAGTAAGGACTGACTTATTATCTAATCTAGCAAAATCTTGCTTTTCTTTGAATCCATCATTGATTTCTGCCACATCTTTAAGAAACACCTGATTGCCTTGAAATGTCCTTACAACAATATTGCCAATATCTGTAGGCGTTTTAAATTCCCCGTTTAGTCTTATATTTCGTCGAACATTCTGCAAATTTAATTCACCTCCCGAAATATTTAAATTTTGACGTTGTATGGCACCTTCAATATCACCAAAAGTTAATCCTAATAAATTAATTCGCGCAAGATTTACGTTAACCTGAATTTCTCTTTCAACACCGCCAACAATATCTACACGTGTAATTTCTTTTAACGTTTCTATTTTGTCTTGTAATTGCTCTGCATAGTTTTTAATTCTATCTAGTGGAAAGTCCCCTGCTATATTAATATTCATAATAGGCATTTCACTAAAATCGAATTCCTGAACTTGTGGGTCATTCTTTAAATCCGTAGGTAAATCTTTCTTGGCTTTAGCGACGGCATCAGATACTCTTTGTTTGCAAAGTTTGGGATCCATATTGGCATTAAATTCTGCCATCACCATAGAGAAATCCGAAACAGAACTGCTTGTAACTTTTTTTATTCCATTGATTGACTTGAGTTGTTTCTCAATTTGTTTGCTGATTAAATTTTCAATATCCTGAGGCGTAGCTCCAGGATATATCGTAGAAACGGAAACGGTTGGAATGACAATGTCTGGAAATAATTCTTTTGGTATTTTTTGATACGCAATATAACCAGCAATAGTAATAATTATTGTAAATATATAAATGGCTGTTGCATTTTTTATACACCAATTGGTGAATCCAAAATGTTTGATATTTGCTTGACTCATTTTGTTAGATTAAATGCTCTTGACGAATGAATAATTAAATTTGAATTATTTGACCATCTACTAATTCAATGTATCCCATAGAAATGATTGTTTCACCTTTCTTAAGGCCCGACTTAATAACCGAATATCCATTATATTCTGTAGAAACCTCAATAACTTTTTTCTTAGCGCGGTAGATTCCATCTTGGAGTTCAGATACCAATACATAATCTTCACCATTTATACTTTTTTGAATCAAATTGGAATTGATAACAATTACATTTTTAAGTTTAGAATCATTTATTTTAATCTTCGCTGTTTGATTAGATTTAAATTCTGGAGAAGAAGGCAGGTTTGCTTCTACTAGAATTGTTCTACTCGACATATTAACGGCTTGTGACACAAAGGATAAAGTAGATTCAATTTCCTTCTCCGTATCAGGGAAATAAATTAGTACTGTATTGCCTTTTTTTACAAGATGGCTATACATATCACTTAGTTTAGCTTTAATTTTTAACTTTGAATTATTTACTACGCGTATTCCATTAATTCCAGGTGAAGCCATTTCACCAATTTTAACTTTAATTTCATCTATGGTCCCGTTTACTGGAGATTTAATTGTAGACATTGATAATTGAGAATTCAAAGTAACAATTTTCTTTTCAAGTTGTTCTTTTTGGTTTTTAGACATTAAATATTGAGCTTCGCTGCCAATATTTTGTTCCCAAAGCGATTTCTGTTTTTCATACATGGTAGTTGCCAATGCTAAGCCTGTTTTTACTTCTTCAATCCCTTGACGAATAGAATTTGCATCCATAGACGCAAGTATCTGACCAATTCTAACATAGTCTCCTTCTTTTACATTTATTCTCAGAATAACACCAGGCATTTGAGGTGCAGCTAATACATTTAATTCAGCATCAACCATTCCTTGTGCTTCTACATAATGTTGAAAGTCTTGTAATTTTATAGTATCGACAATTACTTTTTTTGCTTTTTTAATCTTGCTTAAAGAGGATGTATCACTTTGTTGAATGATTATCTCCAACTCTTTAATTCTTTTATTGCTAGCTAATATGTTTGCTTTTAATTGTTCTACTTCTTCTGTAGGACTTAGGGTGGCTTTCTGCTTACAATAAACGAGTAATAAGGATAAAATAACGATTAAGTTAAGTGGCTTGTATTTAGTCATAAAAAAGGCTTGAATTATTCTAGAATAGGAACATGTTTTATTTATAAAAGTTGCTTTGAATATTACAAAAATAAGGACATTCACATATTGTTAAATAAAAACGCAAAGTTCTATTCATTTTATAGCTTTTATTATTTTAGCCTTAGTTTAATCTGAAATTCGTGAATCTTTAATAAAGCCTCAATAGGACTAAGTGTTTGAGTATCAATTTTTAATAGATCCGAGACAATTTCTTCACTTAAATTTGTAGATTCCTTAAATGGCTCTATAGAGATTAGTTTAAGGTCTGACTTTGGTGTATTTCTTTGTGATTCAAGAAAGGCCAATTTATACTCCGCATTGCGTATCACAATCTCAGGCATTCCAGCCATCTTAGCAACATGAATTCCAAAGGAATGTTCGGATCCTCCTGGAACTAATTTTCTTAGAAATAAAACAGTTTTATCAAATTCCTTGGTTGCTACGTGATAATTTTTTATTCTATTCAAAAAACTTGAGAGATCATTTAACTCATGATAATGCGTAGCAAACAAAGTCTTTGGTTTATGTATGGATGCATGTAAAAATTCAGCAATCGCCCAAGCAATTGAAATTCCATCATAGGTACTTGTACCTCTTCCAATTTCGTCAAGTAAGACAAGTGATCGTGGAGATAAATTATTCAAGATGGAAGCAGTTTCATTCATTTCAACCATGAATGTTGATTCTCCGGATGAAATATTATCACTCGCTCCAACTCTTGTAAATATTCGATCTACTATGCCTATTTCTGCCGATTCTACTGGAATAAAAGATCCCATTTGCGCCATAATACACAGCACCGCAGTCTGTCTTAAAATGGCAGACTTACCACTCATATTTGGACCCGTTATCATAATGATCTGTTGATCTTCAGTATCGAGGTATAAATCATTGGGAATATAGCTTTCTCCGGTAGGCAATTGTTTTTCAATGACGGGATGTCTTCCGTTGCTAATTTTAATAGACAAACTTTCGTTGACCTGTGGTTTAGAATAATTAGAAGTCAGGGCGAGTTGAGTAAGACTTTGAATGCAATCAAGTAAAGAAATTGTTTGGGCATTTAATTGTAAGGGAGCAAGAAAGTCATGAATATCTAATATAAGTTGTTTGAATAATTCTTCTTCTAGGGCCAATAATTTTTCTTCGGCACCCAGTATTTTTACTTCTAATTTTTTCAATTCATCTGTTACATATCTTTCACCAGTGGACATAGTTTGTTTGCGTATCCACGTGTCAGGAATCAAATCTAGATGTTTATATTTATTGGTAACCTCAAGAAAATAACCAAAAACTGAATTAAAGCCAATTTTTAGATTCGTTATACCTGTTTTGAGGGCTTCTTCTTTTTGAATATTGAGCAAAAGATCTTTGCTATGGTTGAGAATATATTTTAATTCATCAATTTCTTCATTGAATCCTTTTTTGATAATTCCACCTTTGCTAATACTATTGGGTGCATCCTCTTCGATTTGTCCTTGGATTTTTTCTATGAGGCCTTCGCAAGGATCTAATTGTAATTCCGAATGAATAATTAACTCCGAGCTTGCTTTTTTAAGAACAATTTTTAATAATCTTATTTTTATTAATGATTTCTCAATATATTTTATTTCTCGTGGATTAATTCGCATCAAAGGGATTTTGGAAATGACTCTTTCCAAATCTCCAAAAGATTTAAATTGTTCTTGAATTTCATTTAGTAAATCGGTATTTTGAAATAAATTTTCAACAGCATTCTGTCTTGCTTTTATTGCATCTAAGTTAATTAAAGGCATTACGATCCATTTTTTGAGAAGTCTTGATCCCATTGGAGTTAGACTCAGATCCATAACATCAATTAATGCTTTGCCTTCATGGTGCATCGATTGCAATAATTCTAAATTGCGAATGGTAAATTTATCCATCCACAAATATTCCGTATCGATCAATCTAGAAATGTTTGAAAGGTGTTTTAGGTTATGGTTTTCATTGCTTTCGAGATAATATAAGATAGATCCAGCAGCAATTTGCGCCAATTTAAATTCTTCAATTCCAAATCCTTTCAAATTAATCACATCAAAATGTGTCAATAACTTTTTGTAGGCAAATGATTCAGAGAAAATCCAATCTTCAAGGGGATAAGTGTAATATTTTTCCTCAAAAAATTGTTCAATCATTTGTTTTTTTGAACGTGGCAAAATAATTTCTGATGGCTTGAAAGTTTGTAGTATTTTATTGATATAATCTAAACTTCCCTCCGATACTAAAAATTCACCCGTTGAAATATCAGCTAAAGAAACAGCTGCACAGTTGTGTTCATTCACTACAACTGAAGCTAAATAATTATTCGTTTTGTTGTCTAATAATTTATTATCAAGGGTTACTCCGGGAGTTATTACATCTGTGATTCCTCGTTTAACTATTTTTTTTCCTTTGGATGGTTTTTCTAATTGTTCACATATAGCTACTCGATATCCAGCGCGGACCAATTTAGGTAAATAGGAATCTAAGGAATGAAACGGAAATCCTGCTAACTCAATGTTTGATCCACCATTGTTCCTACTAGTTAAGGTGATTCCAAGAGCGGATGAACTCTTAATTGCATCTTCTCCGAATGTCTCATAGAAATCTCCAACTCGATATAACAAGATAGCATCGGGATGCTTGGCTTTCATTTCGTTATACTGCTCCATAAGTGGAGTTAAAGCTTTGATTTCAAAAAGCAAGTTTTGCTTAGACACTGGGTTATTTTGCACAAAGATAAAAAATCAAACAGTATTCCTTATTGTTAAAGCTAATATCTCAATATAATATTCTGAATTTGATTGCACAATATTTTAGTTTAAAAAAGTAAATTATGTCTGAATAAATTTTCAATTAGGATAAATTAAATATCTTTGTTTTTTTAATAAAATATCAAAACTATGCCTAATGTTTTTAAAGCTATAAGCGACGCCGAATATCAAGAGATACTCGATGCAGTTCCTTTAATTGCTATTCTTATTGGAGCGGCAGATGGCAATTTTGATACCTTAGAAAAAGAGTGGGCTAAAAAAATTGTTCATATTCGTTCTTTCGCACATGATATTGACCTAAGGCCTATTTATAAAGACCTTGATGTAGATTTTGAATCTAAACTGTTAGAAATGTTCAAAAATTTGCCTAAAGATCCAAATACTAGGAATATACAAATTAGCAATAGTTTGTCTAAACTAAACCAAATTTTACCCAAACTAAAATTAAAGATTGCTTCTGGAATTTATGATGGATACTTAGATTTTGCAGAACAAGTTGCCAAAGCGTCAGGGGGTTTCTTGAGAATGCTTTCTGTTTCAGCAGAAGAGAGCGAATGGATAGGGCTACCGATGATTGACCCAATCTTCTATGTTGATGAAGAAGAGGAATAAGTAGTAAGTGGTAAGTAATAAGTGGTAAGTAATACATTTTTTTAGCTATAAGTCACTAGTCGTTAGTCGTTAGTCATTTTGTTTGGGGAGAAGATGGAAGTGATTCGGGAGTGAAAACCCATCCCCGACCCTTCCCTAAATTAGGGAAGGGAGTAGCTAAAATGAAAATGTTTACATTATGAAAACTCATGAAGCTATTTATTTTGCTAGAAATCTAAGAAAGAACCCAACTATTAGTGAAAGTATATTTTGGGAACTTGTAAGAAAGCGGCGAGTATGTGGATTAAAGTTCTTGCGTCAATATAAAATTGAACATTCTAATTTGAACGGTGAACTGAATTATTTCTTTGTTGATTTTTATTGTCATGAATTAAAATTAATTGTAGAAATAGATGGGGAGATTCATGCACATCAAAAAGAATATGATGCTGAAAGACAAAATATATTAGAAGAAATGGGGTATATTGTTATTCGAATCCAAAATGAAGAATTAAATTCGAAAGATATTCTCAATAAATTTTATAATATATGCGAATCACTAAAATCAACAACGAAATAAACTCCTTCCCTTGTGAAGGGAAGGTTGGGATGGGTTTAATCATCGAGACTGAATCTGGAATTTAAAATAAATCTAAATAAGAAGATAAGTCAAAATCAAGTGTATCTGTTGTTACGATTGAACCTAATCCAGTTACTTATATTTAAAAGTACTACTTAAAAACTCATGAAGTAAAGGGCGGATGAATCATCATTATCCATTTATACCGCATTGGGGCAAGCAGTTCAGACAAATGAATGCAAGAAGCTTGATGCTTCTCAACCTTCTAACGGAATATGTTGACTATTTAAGTTTAATCGCCTTATAAAAACTAAAAATCTACTTGTCAAGCTTTTGCATGAGACATTTAAAAATATCAAAATCTATATCCGAAATCCTAAACCAAATTTCATATAATTCAAATCCTTTGGAGCCTTTTCGTTCAGTATACTGTTCAAACTGTGTTCAAAGAATAGTACATAATATTTATACCTAAATGAATATTCCAGTCCGAATTCATTTTTGTTGAGACCAAAGTCCTTTTCGGAACTTGTGTTATAATCATCGTCGTTCAAATCTTTGTATTCCTGTTCAACCCTTTGTCTTATTAATCGATTGTAATATCCTCCAACGTGCAAGGCAGTCTTCTTATTGAATGAATAATATAAACCCAGTGGAATTTTTAAATATTTCAATCTGATTTTTACTTCATCAAGGTTATTAATACCTAACGCTATTGCATCTTGAAATATAGGCACACCATTAATCTTAGATAATAATTTTAAATTTGAAGTTTGATTGAGGCTTACATAATCCAAGCCTATTCCATATCTTATGGCAAATGGACTTTTTAATTTTCCAATCCTTGTTCTCCAAGAAATTTGAATATTTTGAAAATAGAAATTTTCAAAAGGCTTTATGTTTGGATAATTATATTCTTTTATATTTTGGGTTAATCCGGTGAATCCTATTCCAAAACTAAAATTAATGTTGGTCCTTTTGTCGGGATTGGGAAATGCTAATTTCATGGCTTCTCCTACAACAGTCTTTTTTCGCTTGGTCGGAACAAAACTGGTATCCATGGGTTCAATGGCAACAGGCTCTTCGGTCATTGGAGGATCTATAGGAGTTGTTTCCGGATTCGGTACTTCGTTTTTATAATTTGCATAATAGACAGAATCTACTAGTGCGTATGTTAATTCATAATTTGATCCTGAAATCACACTTATTTCAGATGAAATTCTGTTCACTGAAATCTGATAATTCAATTCATCTATTTTATGAGAAGTAAATTGACTTGAAAAGTATTGAAGACTATCTGTATAAGCTCTTAATCTGGCATTATTTATCTGAATAAGTTCAATACTTGTTTGTGCTTGCGAAATAAACATATGCACAAAAAATAAAAGAAAGAAGCTTATTTTTTTAAGATTAATCATAAAACAATATTTTCAACAAAGTTATAGATTTGAAGGGATATCCGTAGAAATTTTTCGCAAATGAAGAAAATATTTAAATACTATATATTATAAAATATGAAATATGTTTATAGATTTGTGCTTTCAATATTTTTATGGAAGCTTATCTCAATTTACTGGAAATGGTCTATAAAAACGGATCCATTAAAAAGGATCGAACTGGAGTAGGCACGAAAAGCATTTTTGGATACCAGTTGAGAATTAATCTTAAGGATGGATTCCCTTTGTTAACTACTAAGAAGTTACATCTTAAATCCATTATTTATGAACTATTGTGGTTTCTTAAAGGAAGTACCAATGTAAAGTACCTTAATGACCATGGAGTAAGTATTTGGGATGAATGGGCGAATAGTAAGGGAGATTTAGGTCCAGTATATGGAAAGCAATGGAGATCATGGCCGGATAAAAGTGGGTTGGGAATTGATCAAATTCAATCTGTTATCAATGAAATCAAGTTAAACCCTGATTCTAGGCGATTAGTAGTATGTGCTTGGAATGTTAGTGATTTACCAGAAATGGCTTTAAGTCCATGTCATTGTCTCTTTCAATTTTATGTGGATAAGGGTAAGCTTTCATGCCAATTATATCAAAGAAGTGCGGATGTCTTTCTCGGAGTGCCTTTTAATATTGCCTCTTACGCTTTATT
>JBDSHL010000273.1:0-2799 GCA_039918515.1 Saprospiraceae bacterium
TTTGACTCCCATATATTTCTCACTGGTCTTTTCTATTATTTAAATGTTGACGACACCTGACTTATTGGGTTTCTTCAAAATAAATATTTACGAAATTAAGCAATTTATTTCTTGGGACACCCAAAAATATTCCATTTTCAGTTATATTGATTTGAATATCAATAACTTAATTTTTTACTCCATAAAAGTGAGGAAACCAACAAAAATTAAAAGTCGAACCACAATCCTGCTTCAAGCGTTTTAAAATAATCTTTGTCCTTCCAGGAATTGTTCATATCTATATTTGCAAATAATTTAATAGCGCCAATATTTAAACGGCCGCTTAATCCATAACGATATTTTTCAAAACCAAAATTCTCTTCGGTTTCAACCGTTCGATCAATGTGCTTATAAGAAACTTTAGATTTTTCATGAACTTTAACTCCAGCATATCCACCTAATCCGATTCCGATTCTTCCAAATCCTTTAATTTTATTACTTTGAACATAAATCATAAGTGGAATCTGTAAGTGGTGAACTACTAGTTTTGAATTCTTTATGGAAGAATCTATTCCATAAGTTAAAATTTCATTTGGTTCGAAGACAATTGGAGAAATAAATTTATAATTCCCAATTCTCCAACCTATCGAAGTCATTAATCGAACATTTTTACTTCCCAGATAAATTTTTGTAGGTAGAAAATTAAAAGTGGTTGACCAAGACCAGAATTTTAATTCCAGATTTTCTTTATCTCTTGATGGATTGGTTAGAATGTTAACCCCTAAATCAAGGTTCAGAAAACCAACATCAGCGCCTTTATTTTTAGAATGACTTGGCTTCATATTTTCTTTATGAATTCCCTTATGGTGATTGTGATGATCTGAATTATCATCATCCTTTTTGTCATCATCAATATCTGCATGGTGATCATCATCATCGTCGTCATCTTTTTTTACTTTGTCATTTTTATTTTTTTTATTGACAATGAGGATTTCTTTATCTCCTAACGAAATTCTTGTAGTGTCTGCTTTTTTATCAGATTTCATTTCATCTGAAGGAGGGGCAGGAGCTTCAGGAGGTGCAACCATAGCAGGAGGAGTTGGAGGAGTTGGTGGAGTAACTTGAGCGAATATACTTACTTGAATAAGTAGGGATAAGCTTAAAATTAATTTTTGCATATGCTTTAAATTTTAATAGTGATTTAATTATTAATTGGTATTTATTTTAAGTGATTTTGAAAATTCTAAGTTATGGTTCTTAAAATTAATCGCTAAAGTGGTTGAATTATCTTTGCTTACAGGATCTATCGCAAGGGTGTTATTGCTCCATTTTCTAGATTTTTTGGATAAGAATGAGAAGAAACCTTTCTTTAACTTTTGTTCTAAAAATTGGTCTTTAGAATGATCATTAGAAGGGTTGGATTGAGCAATATCATTCATTTCAGTTTTAGATTTTGTAATAGGAATTAAAGTCTTTGGAATCGAAGGATTAGTAGAAGGTTCCTGAACCAAGTGTGGAGTTGGAGGGACTTCGATTGTTGCGATTTCTTTGACAGAATCAGAAATTGTAGTATTTATAATATTGAGCAAAGAATGATTGGATTCTTTTAATTTAGGTGTAAAGTTTTTGTCAGCAATAAGTAGATTAGAATCCACCAATTTTGAATTCTTAACCTTATACGGTTTTGAAGTATTTATTTTATTTGATTTAATCGATAATTCAATAGAGGAAATTTGACTAGAATCAATTTCTGATAGTTTAATTATTGGTGGTTCAGTTGAATTATTTTCAATTTTGTTTGAAGAAGATAAATCAGCTTGTGAAGTATTGATTGGAGTTTGTGGATTTGTATTTTTTACAATAAGTTCATGGCTTGATTTTTCTTTAATTTGAGAAATAATAAAATAACTTACTACCAAGATTAGGCCAACCGCTGCTATTCGAACCAATTGTAAAAAAAATGATTTGCTTTTGTCTTTCTTATCAAAAACTTTCGAAGAAGTAGAAGCATTTGCACGATCCATAATTTGATCAAATAGTTCGTGATTCAACTTGTGGTTATCTAATTCTGATCTATGCTTTTGTAGAAATTTTTTGAATTGATCCGGCATAATTGTTATTTTTTTTAATTAAATCGATAATTTTTTGTTTGGCCCTCATGTATTGGCTTCTACAAGTCGCACTTGGAATTAGAATCATGTCTGAAATCTGTTCATGAGAATAATTTTCAATAGCATATAAGTTGAATACAATTCTGTATTTGTCAGGAAGCTGTTCTATCGCCCATTGAATGGCTTCAAGTTTATTAGAATATTCTAATTCATCCACAATTTCATCCTCATCATTTAGGTTGATAAGAATAGGTTGATCCTCAAAACTAGTGAAATTGAATTTCTTGTTTTTTTCAATTTGCTTTAGGCAAGTATTGACACAAATTTTTTTAATCCATGCGGGAAGCATTTTTTCATCATTTAGGGTGTGAATGTTCTTAAATACGCTCACAAAAGTATCCTGTAAGGCGTCAAGTGCTTCAGCTTCAGAACTTAACATTCTCAAACAAGTATTATACATAGCCTGATTGAATTGATCATACAAGTCACGGCAGGCATTCCTGTCCATTTGTATAACTTTTTTAATCAGTAATTCCACCCTTTAGTCTGCTTTAATGTATTAAGGACATAGTAAAATTACTTTCGTTGCAAAATTTAAGTAATTATTTTTTGAAAGTTAAAAAGCTTTCACAAATGGTGAGGGAAATTATATTAATTATTTTTGTTATCATAATGAAAATTATAAAATTATAATTTTGTAAATAATTGT
>JBDSHL010000274.1:0-5190 GCA_039918515.1 Saprospiraceae bacterium
GAAATCGCCATTATTGAGAACAAGACAAAGTAAGCTATCATGACAAAGGAAACGGCCATAAAATTATTTGAAGAAAGGCAAGTTCGCAGTCTTTGGGATGCGGACATGGAAAAGTGGTATATATCAATCATTGATGTGATAGAAGTGCTCATTGGGACTGATCGTCCCCGAAAGTATTGGAGCGATTTAAAAGCCAAGCTCAAAAAAGAAGGCAGTGAACTGTCCGAAAAAATCGGACAGTTGAAAATGTCGGCACCCGATGGCAAAATGCGAATGACTGATGTAGCCGATACCGAGCAATTGTTGCGCCTTATTCAATCCATTCCATCACCCAAAGCAGAGCCTTTTAAATTATGGTTGGCTAAAGTAGCTTCAGAACGATTAGATGAAATGCAAGACCCAGAATTGAGTATAGATAGAGCTTTGGAAAATTATATGAACTTGGGGTATTCAGAAAATTGGATTAATCAACGCCTCAAAAGTATTGAAATAAGAAAGGAGTTAACCGACGAATGGAAAAAGCGAGGATTGAAAGAAGGACAACAATTTGCAACGCTTACCGATATTATTACAAAGGCATGGAGTGATAAAACCACCAAAGAATATAAAATGCTAAAGGGTTTGAAGAAAGAAAACCTACGTGATAATATGACTAACACAGAATTGATTTTAAATATGCTTGCAGAAGCATCAACAAAGGATATTTCGGTTGCAACTAATCCTAAAACATTTGTAGAAAGTAAAAAAGTAGCCAAGCAAGGGGGCAATGTTGCCAAAGTAGCTCTAAAGGAATTGGAAGCAAAAACAGGAAAAAAAGTAGTAACCGAGCTGAATGCAAAATCGGTGTTGAAAGAAATAAACGTAGAAAAAAAACTTCCAAGTAATAAGCGTAGGAAAAATTGAAATGAAATCGACCAATTGGCTTACCAACTCTACGAACTGACTAAAGAAGAAATCGCCATTATTGAGAACAAGACAAAGTAAGCTATCATGACAAAGGAAACGGCCATAAAATTATTTGAAGAAAGGCAAGTTCGCTACCATTGGGATGCGGAACAAGAAAAGTGACATGTATCTGTTGTTGATGTTTTGCAAGCCTAAATTGTCTAAACCATGATTAGAAGGATTAAGTGATTGCCGTGATTAAAAGAGTACAATATTAAAGGATTAAAGATTATGCTACATGAAGAATTGACAAAACAGATAATAGGATGTGCTATGGAAGTGCATAAACGTCTTGGCAATGGATTTCAAGAAGTAATTTACCAACGTGCTTAAGAAATAGAAATGGAAATGGCAGGTTTGTCAATTGTAAGAGAAATGGAGATGTCGATTTTTTATCGTGATTTTGAGATAGGAATTCGCAGAGTAGATTTTTTTGTAGAGGCTAAGATAATGGTAGAGTTGAAAGCAGTAATAAAACTAGAGGATGTACATTTAGCACAAGCCATGAATTATTTGGAAGCGTATAAAATGAAAATTGGATTGTTGATTAATTTCGGAGCAAGGAGTCTGGAATTTAAAAGAGTCCACAACAATATACTACTACTCAAATAGTAAAAGAAACTCCAAATAAAAATCAAGGCAATCCTCAAATCAAGAAAAATCAAGGTTTAGACAGTGAGGTAATTAAGCAAATCATTATCCACTTACCCCTCTAGGCTACCCGGTCTTTCTATTAATTCCACTTTAAGACTTCCTTTCATGCCAGCATAATCACTGGCACATCTATCCAAATAGTATTCAGCTTCGTCTACTACTCCTGCTTTTACAGGCCTTGTCACTTATTCACGTTATTAGCCTACCAATTCTTTATTTTACTTAATAAAATTAATAAATTTCCTTTCTTTATGTCAAATTAAGAGTCATGGTTTTAGTATTAAAGAAAGGAGCATCGAAAAGGCAAATTGAAGTTTTAACAAAGAAATTAAAACCAAAAAAAAGTTTTGATGTAGTCAAGTATTGTGGACTATTAAAATTAAAAAATGATGCATTACCTATACAAATAAATTTAAGAAATGAATGGCAATAGCCTTTTTGCTAGATACTTATACGTTTTTACACCGACGAGAATTATAATATAGTCCAATAGAAAATTTAAAATTGTAAAGTCTATCAGCATTATACCGAAAAACATTGGACAAACTATACTTTCACATTGGTATAAGTCGCAATATTAAATCCCTAACAGATAGTGTCGAATAAACTTATTATATTTGCGTTTATGAATAGCAATCAAAAAACTTGGTTTAAAAGAATTGGGATTTTGGGTTTTTTATTTTTTCTAATTAAAGGATTGTTATGGTTGTTTTTTGGAGCCAGTATGGTGAATTGGTTGTGTAATTAAATATTGAAAAAATGAAGACCCTTTGTAGCATTATTTTTCTTTGTTTTTTTTACCATAAGATAGAAGCGCAAATTGTTTTGCCAACAATACCTATGCCCTTAAGTAAGCCACTTTATTTTCCTGAACCAGTTAAGACTATAATAACAGGAGTTTATTTTTCAGGAATCAAACTTAAATTCCCTATTCATCAGCCATTCTTTTGCAAATTAGAACATGACATGTGTACTAAAACTAAAGTCAAGGCCAGCTTCAGGCTTGGGACGCTAGAAGATAGTAATTTGCTTGAGTATGGCTATTTAAGCAACAAGAATAGATGAATTCTTGGTTTATTGTAGTTTTTTCTTCAAACAAAAGCCATCTTTCGAACGTTTCTAGGGAATAGCCCTTAACTTTGTACCATGAAGAAGTCTTTTCTAATTGCTATCGTAATGCTGGTTGCTGCTATTGTCTTATTGGTCTCAGCCTCTAAAGATATAACGAGCTATTCCAACTTTAGTGATGCCAAAAAATCGGGTAATTCTGTCAAAATCGTAGGTCAATTGGATAAATCTAAGGATATGATCTATGATCCAATTAAAGATCCAAACAGCTTTTCATTCTATGTTCTCGACAAATCAGGCGAAACCGTGAAAGTTATATTAAAGGCTGCCAAACCTCAGGATTTTGAACTTTCTGAACAAATTGTAGTCACTGGCAAAATGAATGGGGATTATTTTATGGCCTCTGATGTGCTTCTCAAATGTCCTTCTAAATATAAAGATGAAGAAGTCTATATAAAAAGTAAAGGATAATGCAAGATATCCAATATGTGGGTGAACACCTATGGGTGCAGCACTTGGGTAAAGCATTTATCATAATTGCATTTGTTTCTGCACTCTATACCGCAATAATATCTATATGGTCTTACAAGAAAGGTGAACAAGAATCAATTCTGTTCCAAAAATGGAGTAAATATGGATTTATTACGCATCATATTTCGTTACTTTCAGTCATTGGTTTGATCATTTTTCTGATGGTTAACCATTTCTTTGAATATCACTATGCTTGGGAGCACGTCTCTGATGATCTCCCAATGAAATATATTATGTCCGCTTTCTGGGAGGGTCAGGAAGGAAGTTTTCTTTTGTGGATGTTTTGGAATGCCATTATTTGTTGGTTATTACTTAATCACAAAAATTATTTCAGTTGGATGAATGTTGGAATTATTATGCTGGTTCAAGTGATACTACTAAGCATGATCTTAGGCATTTATGTATTTGGTTATAGGATTGGAAGTAATCCATTTCTATTGTTAAGACAGACGATGGATATTCCATTATTTAAAAATCCCAATTATGTCTCCTTAGTCAAAGGAAATGGACTAAACCCCCTGCTTCAGAATTATTGGATGCTAATACACCCACCTACCTTGTTTTTTGGTTTTGCATCGACGGTAATTCCTTTCGCGTATGCCTTGTCAGGATTAATCACGAAAAAATACGACGAATGGTTAAAGCCTTGCTTAAAATGGAGTTTATTCTCAGCTTCGATCTTAGGATTAGGGATTCTAATGGGAGGAATATGGGCTTATGAAGCCTTGAGTTTTGGAGGATACTGGGCTTGGGATCCTGTAGAGAATATGTCTCTCGTTCCTTGGTTGGTTCTCATTGGAGGAATACACGCGCATCTTATCGCTCAATCGACAAAATATTCTATTCGTTCCGCTATAATTTTCTACTTTCTAAGTTATGCTTTGGTGATTTATTCAACTTATTTAACAAGAAGCGGAGTATTGGGCGATACCAGTGTTCATGCCTTTACAGGTCTTGGATTAGGATGGCAGTTGGTTGGATTTATTTTTGCAATAATATTAGTTCCTAGTTATTATCTTATTCGTGAAAGAAAAAATATTTCGATTATAGTTGAAGAAGAAAAAATTGCTTCAAGAGAATTCTGGATGTTTATTGGAAGTCTGATTCTCTTGTTTGGTGCTGGACTAATTAGTTTCACTACATCCATTCCCGTATATAATAAATTATTGGATTTCTTTGGTTCAATATTGAGTATGGATCTCAAGCAATATCATCGCAGTGCGCCTGTTGATGTTATTGCGCATCACAATAAGTTTCAATTGTGGATAGCTGTAATTATTGCTATTTTATCAGGTTTTACTTTATATCTTAGATATCTTGGAAATAAAACTTTAGGAATAGCAAAGAAAATGTATTACCCGCTAGGAATTTCAGTGTTATTGGGAATTTTGTTTGCCTTTTTGATTGGTAATTATCTGGATAGAAAAAATGCTGCGATTTATTTTTTATTATTTGCATCATTATTTTCATTTTTCGCAAATCTTATTTATCTTTATCTAACCGCAAAATCCAATGCTAAATCATACTCGGCAAGCATTGCACATATAGGGTTTGCGGTGTTGTTGTTAGGAATTATTTTAACAGGATTGAATCGAAGAAATTTAGTTCCAGAAAGATTTTTTCAGGAAGATGTTTTTTTTAATAATGATGAAGAAAGTTTGAATAAACATTTTTTATTGTTTAAGGATGAACCGAAATTTGCAAAAGGTTATTGGATAAATTATTCTTACGATACACTTGATGGAAGATTTAGAAAGTATAAAATTGATCTCACTAAAGTCGATAGTTCAAACAACCGCAAAGAAACTTTTACTTTGCATCCTGATATTCAATATGATAACAAATTGACCAAGGTTGCTGCCGCTAATCCTTACATCAAACATTATTGGAATAAGGATCTTTATAGTCTGATTGCTCAAATTCCAAAAATCCAAATGGATGCTGAAGAAGCTTCGAAGTCAGAAGACAGCCTGAAATTTCAAACTTATAATT
>JBDSHL010000275.1:0-3517 GCA_039918515.1 Saprospiraceae bacterium
TAAACTCCTTTACATTAGATTCATCAAATTTCAAATAAGTAAGCTGATCACCTGAAGGAGACCATTCAAATGATCGAAGTAATGTAAACTCTTCTTCATATACCCAATCTGAAGCGCCATTAATTATTTTTCCTTTTGCTCCATCTTTGGTTACTTGCTTGATCTTCCAATTATTCAAATCCTGATAATATATATTATTTTCAAAGATAAATCCAATTTTATTTTCTTGAAGATTAATTTGAGGATACATAATTTTACCTTTTGGAAAAATCCTAGTGAGCCTTTTTGATGGTAGTTCATATACATAGGTTTCGGTAACATTTGAGTAACGGTAGATTCGCTCCATGTTGATCTTCAAAATTAAATATTTCTCGTTGGAAGAAAATTCATACTCTTCCAGTTTATCAACTAAATCCTTTCCCTCTTGTTGAGCATCAAAGATTATATCTAATTCTTTACCCGTTGAAAGGTCATACCGGATGATTTGATTGCCAACTAATCGTGTAAAACTTTTATTGTCATTTCTAAAATCAAAATCTCCAATACCTTTAGTTCTGAAGGCTCCCTTTTCAAAAATATCAACTAAACTAATATCATGCTTTTGTGCACAAATAATGGTATTGAACAAGCCAAAAATACACAGAGCTTTTGTAATTTTAAATGCGTTCATAAGGAGGAATAAATTTTTAATAATAAACTTTTAATAAGCAACTTGATCTTGCTGTAAGGTGGATAAAATAGTTGTAAGGTTGAAGGCAAAATGCTTTGTTGAGTAATTGATCTTTCATGAGAGAATTCTTTAAACCCGAAAACTCCTTGAGATCTTCCCATTCCACTTTGATGATCCCCACCGAAAGGAAGGTTATGATCTATATAATTCAATAAGCATTGATTTATAGTAATACCGCCTGACCTTGTTTTACTTATAACCTGTTCTTTTAGTTTTGAATTATTCGTAAACAAATAAACATTTAATGGTCTATCTTTTTTATTCAATTCAACACATAAGTCTTCTATACTTTCATAAATAATTAATGGCAACAAAGGTCCGAATATTTCTTCTGACATTATTGAATTATCCCAAAGCACATTTTTTAACAAAACTGGTTTCATCTTTAATTTGGAATATTCCACTTCGAATTTATTACAAGCTATCGCTCCATCTTCGATCGAAGCATTATAAATATTTGTTAGCCTTGTTAAATGATTTTTATTTATAATTCCACAATAATCTGAATTATGGAGAATGTCATCTCCATAACTCCTGCTTAGATTTTGATCCCATAAGTACACAAATTCATCTAAATGGGATTGATGAAGGCAGACAAAATCGGGTGCGATGCAAGTTTGTCCCGCGTTAAGCAATTTCGCAAATGCAATATGCTTAACCGCCTTTTGCAAATCAAAATTTCGGTCAATTATAACTGGACATTTACCTCCTAATTCCAAAGTAACTGGTGTCAAGTTAACGGAGGCAGCTTGAAGTATTTTTTTTGCAATAAATCCCGAACCTGTAAAAAAAACATGGTTGAAAGGTAAACTTGATAATTCAGCTGAAACAATTCCATCACCTTGAATCACAATCACTTCATTTCTTTCAAAACTTTCATCGATGATTTTTTGAATTACTATTGATATATAAGGAGTAAGTTCTGAAGGTTTCAAAATTATTTTATTGCCGGCAGCATAAGCAGATATTAAGGGAGAAAGTGAAAGATTAATAGGATAGTTCCAGGGTGAAATTATTAACACAACCCCTTTAGGCTCATATCTAATATAGGAAGATGATCCAAGAAGTAATAAATCAGAATCTACATTTTGATTTTGAGCCCAATATTTTATATTCTTAATTGCAAGATGAATTTCTCTTAAGCAAACGAGTATTTCTGAACTGTCACTTTCAAACGCTGGTTTTGAAAAATCCATTCTTAAAGCTTCAACAATATCTTCTCTAAATCTAATAATATTAGATCGCAATTTTTTCAATCCTTTAATTCTTTCTTGAATTGCAGGATACGGATTCTCAAAAAAATGTTTTTGTAATTCTAAAAAAGAATCTCCACTATTGAATGATTCATTATTATTCACAGATGGCGCTTCTATAATAATAATTCTTCATCGTTCTAGTTGGCTTTTTGCATACAAATATTATAAACGGCATTAGCAACTTTATGTGCTATCGTTTCATCCATTACTGGTGGAATAATCTGATCTCTGGTAACTTTTTCAAGTCCTGAGGCAATAGCTTCTGCAGCTGCAAATTTCATTGCCAGATTAATTCTCGGTGCACGTGCTCTCATTGCTCCTAGAAATATTCCAGGAAATGCTAATACATTATTTACCTGATTTGGAAAATCTGACCTTCCTGTACCAACTACAAATGCACCTCCTTCATAGGCTTCATCTGGAAGAATTTCTGGTATAGGATTAGCCATTGCTAGAATCAAAGGATCTTTGGCCATGGTGCGAATATCTTCCTTACAAAGCAATTCTGCCTTACTCACTCCAATAAAAACATCTGCATTTCTCATAGCATCAAATATGCTTCCTTCAAAATTTTCATGATTTGAAAATTCTAATAAATTTTGTTTAACAGAATTAAGGTCTGTTCTATTCTTGTGGATAATTCCAACAGAATCACATATGATTATATCTTTGACAATTCTTTGATTAGGCGTATCTAAATCGCGTTTCCCAATATACTGACTAATGGCAATTCCAGCAGCCCCAGCGCCATTTACAACAACTCGAAGATCTTCCATTCTTCTATTCGTAAGCTTACAAAAATTCATAATCGCTGCCAAAACAACTATAGCTGTACCATGCTGATCATCATGAAAAACAGGAATTCCTATATCTTGTAATCTCTCTTCAATTTCGAAACATCTTGGTGATGAAATATCTTCCAAGTTTATCCCTCCAAAAACGGGTGCTATGTTTTTTACAATGGAAATAATTTCTTCAGTATCTTGTGTCTCTAGGCAAATTGGAAATCCATTTATTCCTGCAAATCTCTTGAAAAGCATTGCCTTCCCTTCCATAACAGGAATTGCAGCAAGAGCACCAATATTACCTAAACCTAGTACTGCAGAACCGTCTGAAACGATGGCCACCGTATTCCCTTTAATAGTATAGTCATATACTTTATTTGGATCTTCAAATATTTTTATA
This sequence comes from Saprospiraceae bacterium, assembly GCA_039918515.1. Lineage (GTDB taxonomy): Bacteria > Bacteroidota > Bacteroidia > Chitinophagales > Saprospiraceae > Vicinibacter. The sequence goes on from JBDSHL010000275.1 coordinate 3,172, forward strand.
CAAGGTGCAGCAACTCCTGGAGAGTATGCTAAAGCCAAATCATCCACAGATTGAATATCCAGCTTATTCTCTACACTAATTTTCCCACTTAATTTAGTGTGTAACGCTATCGCTTTTTCAAATACATCCATAAAATAAAACGAAGATCATTCGAATTCTTCAAAATTTAGCTATTTATCAAATATTTATTCCTATTTTAATTTTAAATAATAAGTAGTCATAATCATATATAAGCCTTGACGAATTTGTTTTTAGGCAAATTGTACTATTCATGTAGGGCTTTTAATATTTGTTGCGTATGGCTTTCGCTTTCAACAGGATAAATAATATGTTTTATAATCCTATT
>JBDSHL010000276.1:0-7663 GCA_039918515.1 Saprospiraceae bacterium
GGTGAAACCCGCCTCTCGCAATTTGTCAAGAAAACGTTCATAATCGGGAAACTGTTGTACCGATTGGTACAAATATTTATAGGCCTGATCATCACTAGATCCAAATTTCCCAATCAAAGGCAAGAAATTTTTGAAATAAAAATTAAAGAGTTGCTTGAAGGGAAAGGCCTTCGGTTTGGAAAATTCAAGAATAACAATTTTACCATTTTTCTTTATTACTCTATTCATATTGCGCAAACCAAGTTCAAGGTTTTCAAAATTTCGTACGCCGAAGGCAGCCATCGTAGCATCGAAAGTATTGTCTTGGAAACCTAGTTCTTCGCTGTCACCTAGCTCAATTTTAATGTTTTGGTCAAGACCTAATTTTATCAATCTCTTTCGGCCCATAGCTAACATTCCATCAGAAAGGTCAATTCCAATGAAATGATAATGTGGATATCTTTTGGCAGCCTGAATAGACATATCACAAGTTCCAGTAGCGACATCTAGAATGCAAAGGGAATCCGTTGAAGTAGGTAGTTGAGCAATGGCCTTTTTACGCCAGGATTTGTCAATTCCAAGCGATAAAATAGTATTTAGTGTGTCGTATGCGGGAGCGATCCTATCAAACATTTTTTTGACTTGTTTTTTTTTGCTTTCCACAAGTTCCCCGTAAGGTTTGACTGGTTCCAAAAGTCTGATTTTTCGACAAAGATAAAGGTTCAACATGAGCTAAAGTAATGAGTTATATATTATTAAAAAAATTATTTGTAAATACCTCATTATCAATAATAAATAAGATAAAATAGCCTGTTAAACTTTAGTGAATTTCAAGCATATTTATTAACTTTGCACACTTTTTAGAATTTATTATGTCAGAATTTGATAAAATTATTCCTGTCAATATTGAGCAGCAGTTACAAACGGCCTATATTGATTATTCAATGTCCGTTATTGTTGCAAGAGCATTGCCCGATGTAAGAGATGGATTAAAGCCTGTTCACAGAAGGGTTTTGTTTGGTATGCATGAATTAGGAATGCGATTTAACAAACCCTATAAAAAATCTGCTAGAATTGTGGGAGAAGTTCTAGGTAAGTATCATCCTCACGGAGATACTTCTGTTTATGATGCTATGGTAAGGATGGCACAATCTTGGTCAATGCGTTATCCATTGGTTGATGGCCAAGGTAACTTTGGATCGGTGGATGGAGATAGCCCAGCTGCAATGCGTTATACTGAAGTAAGATTATCCAAGATTGCAGATGAATTGCTTGATGATATTGGCAAGGAAACAGTTGATTTCAGATTAAACTTTGATGATTCCTTAGAAGAACCAACGGTTTTGCCTGCAAGACTGCCGAATCTTTTAATGAATGGTTCGTCTGGAATTGCAGTGGGAATGGCTACAAACATGTTGCCACATAATCTTCGAGAGTTGGTGGATGGAATCGTTGCAACAGTGAAGAATCCTGACATCACAACAGAGGAATTAATGGAGTTTATATTAGGGCCTGACTTTCCTACTGGTGGAATAATTTATGGCACTCAAGGAATAAAAGATGCCTTCGAGACAGGTCGGGGAAAAATTATCGTGAGAGGTCGTGCGGATGTTGAAATCATAGATAACAGAGAAGCAATAATCATTACTGAAATTCCATATCAGGTCAATAAAGCATATTTAATTGAAAAGATTGCTGAACTGGTCAATGAGGAGAGAATAACTGGAATTCACGATGTAAGAGATGAATCCGATAGAACAGGAATGCGCGTTGTTATCGAATTAAAAAAAGATGCCATAGCGAATGTTGTTCTAAGCAATCTATACAAATTTACCGCACTGCAAAGTAGTTTTGGAGTAAACAATATCGCTTTAGTAAGAGGTAGACCAGTAGTCTTGTCCTTAAAAAATTTAATTGATGAATTTATTAAATTCAGGATTGAAGTTATCATTCGCAAGACACAATATGAATTAAAACAAGCCAGAGAAAGAGCCCATATTCTTGAAGGATTGATCATAGCTATTGATCATTTGGATGAAGTCATTGCATTAATACGCGCATCGGCCAATACAGAAGAGGCAAAGAATGGATTGATGAGTACATTCCAATTAAGTGAAATTCAGGCAAAAGCCATTCTCGATATGAGATTGCAAAAATTGACTGGATTAGAAAGGGATAAACTTCGCCAGGAGTACAATGAAGTCATGGAACTGATTGCCAAGTTGGAAGAAATTCTAGGCTCTGAAACGATTCAAAAAGATATCGTAGTAAATGATTTGCTTGAAGATAAAGAGTCTTATGGTGATGATAGAAGAACTGAAATCACCATTGCAGAAGGTGAAATCAACATGGAAGACATGATTGCCAATGATGAAGTTGTAGTTACCATTTCTCACTTAGGTTATATCAAGAGAACCAAAGTTTCGGAATTTAGAATTCAAGGCAGAGGTGGTAGAGGATCAGTTGGAAGTAAAACTAAAGGAGAAGATTTTAGTGAACACATGTTTATTGCTTCTAATCACAATTATTTATTATTGTTTAGTGAATTAGGAAAATGTTATTGGTTGCGCGTATATGAAATTCCAGAAGCAGCAAAAACTTCTATGGGGCGCGCCATACAGAATATAATAACGCTTCCTCCCGGTGACAAGATTAGAGCCTATATAAATGTTGATAATTTAAGTGATCAAGAATTTTTACAGAAGCATTACATTGTTCTTTGTACTAAAAAAGGTACCATTAAGAAGAGTTCACTGGAGGATTTCAGCAGACCAAGAGCAAATGGAATTATTGCAATAAGTATAAACGATGGTGATCAATTGATGGAAGCGAAGCTTACCAATGGCGATAGTGAAATACTTATTGCCAATCGGACTGGAAGAGCTATTCGTTTTCCAGAAGCGAAAGTGCGCGCTATGGGAAGAAATGCTTCAGGTGTGCGTGGTATTACGTTAGATGCAGAAGTTGATGATTATGTTGTCGGTATGATCTGTGTTGATAAAGATGATTCTGATGCAACAATATTGGTAGTATCTGAAAAAGGAAATGGCAAGAGATCGGGACTAGACGACTATCGTATAACCAACAGATCTGGTAAAGGGGTTAGAACCCTTCTCGTAACTGAAAAAACTGGCAAATTAGTTGCTATTAAATTGGTTCATAGTTCAGATGATCTTATGATTACTACAGTCAATGGAATTACCATCAGAATGCATGTTGAAGATCTTAGGGTTATGGGAAGAGCAACCCAAGGTGTAAGATTAATTCGACTTGATGAAGGGGACGAAATTGGAGATGTGGCCGTTGTTAAGAGAGATGAAGATGAGGAAGTTGAAGCTGTTGTTGTACCAGATCAACCCATAGATGATTCTGAAGAATAGTAATTTAATAATAATTTAACCATAGTAAAACGCCTTTTAGAAATTTTATTCGTCTAAATTAAGTTAGCATATAAAACTTATAAAAATGAAAAACAAATTCTTATTCCTTCTTTTTACACTGAGTATGGGCTATTCTATGATTGCTCAGGATGCGGAAAAAGATGTAAAAAAAGCAGATAAATACGTCGGTCTATATCTTCTCGATACCAAAGGAAGTAAAGACAAACTCGCAGAAGCTAAAACTTTAATAGACAGAGCTTATAAAGACCCTTCAGTTGCAGAAGCATATAAAACCTGGTTGGTCAGAGGCAAAGTTTATAATGAACTTGCTGCAGTAGATAATACGATGCTCATTATTAACTCAAAAGCAAAATTGGAAAACAAGGATGCCACCATCATAACATTCGAATCCTTGGAGAAAGCCATTTCTTTAGCAGTTAAATCATATGAGAAAAAAGATGCTCTTGCAATTCTTCAAGAATGTAGTCAATACATGAATAATTTTGGAAGTAATGCCCATAATAATCAAAAATATGATGTGGCCTATAAGAATTTTGAAGCTGTACTGAAGACCAACAAATTACTGGTGGATAATGGACAGAAAGCCATTCTTACAAATGCTGAAGATATCAACAAGCAAAAATATATTGTTGCCATATGTGCATTGTCGGCAAAAGAAAGTAAAGTGGCAACGAAGTATTTTGAAGAATTAGAGCTTGCTAATTATAATGACACAACTAATGCAGGTGCCGTGGTTTATGAATCACTTTATAATTATTACTCATCGATAGATTCTGTAAAAGCAGAAAATTACTTAACTGTTGGAAGAAAAAAATTTCCAAATGAATCCAATTTGCTTTTTGCAGAGATTAATTATTATCTAAAAAAAGGCAAATTATCAGATCTGATTGATAAATTAAAATTAGCAATCTCAAAAGAACCAGGTAATGTTTCGATATACTCAACTCTTGGTAACGTATACGACAATCTTTGTCAGAAAGAATGGGAGGCTGGTAATATGGCTAAAGGAGAGGAGTACCTCTCTGAAAGCAATAAATACTATGATATTGTACTTGCCAAAGAACCTAAAAATGCAAATGCTTTATATAGTAAAGGCGCTCTGTATTACAATCGAGCAGCATTGGTTTCAAAAGAAGCCAACAAATTAGCTAATGATTATTCTAAAGAAGGTACTAGAAAGTATAATGAAAAGAAAGTAGAAATGGATTCTTATTTTGATAAAGCATTACCGTTTTTTGAACTTGCAGATTCTATCGAAGGTACTGATGTGAATACCTTGGTTGCATTAAAAGAAATTTATGCAAAGAAAGGATTGTTCGACAAATCCAATGCAGTGAAAGCAAGACTTGAAGCCTTGAAAAAATAGTTGTTTTGAGTTTCATTTTTGAATGATTATAAATTAGTTAAAGAAAGTAGAATGCCTTTACATAAATGGTTGGCCGTGTATAGAAATCTCGTCGATGAAATTTTGTCTTGCTCCACTGCTGATGAAATCAATAATATTGGATCTCTGTCCAGTGAAGCTTTCAATACCAAGTTCTACTTTTCAATAAGCGATTTCCAAAATGCCATTAGCTCATGCAATGTTTATGGAGCTTATGTGAAGTTTCTGTTAGCATAAGGTTAATTCATAATGTTACTTATAAGTATCATTCAATCCGTAATTACATTATTGGCATTCATTATTAAAAATTCCTTATCTAAGACTCCAGCTCCTGTTGGAGGAGCAGGTGGGCTTTGGCTAGAAAGATCAATCGAATAATTTTGGATGATAGGTGTTATTGAAGAAAATATTTTTAGTATAGAATTGATTTGATTCGAAGAAAATGAATTAGAATTAATCAAAACACTTCCTGAAATAACTGATTTGATACTGCTCAAATTAATGATTTTTAAATTTGTATTTGATGTGCAGTTAAAGGAGCCATCTACTCCTGTTATGCTTCCTAAATTATCTAGTTTGACCATTAATAATTTTTCATTATTATAAATATTAATTGTAACGGCCTCATTTAAATGTGAAAGATCAATTAAACCAAGATTTTTATTTAATGCAATCGATACTCCACCCATAAAATCTATTTGAGGAAGCGCGAAGCTCAATAAAGCTTCATTAAAACCTAAACTATACAGGCCATCAACTTTGATAAGCGAATTTGAGTTTATTGAATTCAATGATTTATTATAGTTGATTGATATTACTTTAGCACGAGTCAATATTGGCCATTCTACTTTTGTTAAATTATCATTATATTCTATGTCGGCCTCATTAACATTTTCTAGTTTAGGTACACAAATGCAATACAACTTAGGATTTCTTATAAATGTTATTTGATCGATTTTGGAAAGCATTGGAGTGTTACAATAATTTAAAGATTCATTATCAACAAAATATAAACTTTTTATTGAAAGCAAATTTGGAAATTCAGAACTATTCAGAAGCGAATTTCCAAATACTTCAATATTCTTTACTGAAGTTAAAGAAGGAAAATCAAGAGTAATTAATCCGATGCAATAGTCAATGCTAAGTACATCGCTTATTTGTTTTAATTGTGGCAGCTGTAGAGAATTCATTACTTCATTATAGTGAAGTGTTAAATTTCCAACTACCTTAAGCATTGGCATTGAGCAACTAATCAGTAAGGTGTTATAAGAAAGTGTTAAATTCCCAACTTCCTGAAGCATCGGCATTGAAAAATTAATCAGTATAGTGTTGTAAGAAAGTTTCACCTCACCATCGACTTTGATTAATTTAAGACAACTTAATTCGGTTATTTTGGAATTGCTATATAGAATTATGCTTCCAGTCTCTTGTAGATTAGGTAGAATAACTGTAGTCAAATTAACATTCTCACTAATGACTAAATTGGCATCAACATTTCCTAACAAAGGAAAATAAAGGCTATCTAAACCATTATTGGTAAGAACAGTTGAGCCATGTACCGAAGTCAGTGCCTTAAGATCTAATTTAACTAACAAAGGATTATTAACGATTGAAACATCTATGTCAAGTTCAATTAAATCAGGTAATTTTACTTCTCTTAAGGACTTATTATTTTCTATTCGTAGCTCTACCAAATGATCAATTCCACTTAAGTCAATGGATGTTAATTTAGTAGTATTCTGTACCCAAATAAATTTAGTACAAGGACCTAAATGCTCTTTTATTTTTTTTGTTGCATCTTGATCTGAAATATTGCCGGACAAAATAAGATGTAATTGACATGAATTGTTGTTAGTTTGCTCAGCATATAAGGCATATGGAACACTCAATAACTGTGTAGTTCCTGCTAGATTAAAATTCATTCCATTATTAATATCTATACCTACAGAAATAAAAATTGGTGAATTCTTCCATGCAATTTCGGAAAATAGTTTAAAAGTTGGAGTTCCCAAGCCAACGCTTAATGAATACAAACCGTTAACATTCGTGTGAACTGTATGTGTTTCAGCATATAATAATTGACCATTACTACTGCCTTGCAATAATTTAATTTCTACTTTTATATCTTTCTCTACAGCAGGCTTGCCTTGCATGTCATTGGCAATTCCCTGAAAACTAAAACCCTGAGGAATCTGAGCCCAATCTCTATTGATAAATAGGAACGAAAGAAGTATAAGGAAAAATGTTTTCATTCTTATAGTTTACTAAATTTAATACTTTCTTTTGAATTGAAGCGAATATAATAAATTCCGGGAGCAAGATTAGAAATATCAATTTCCTTATTCTTAATTAAAGCCTTGATAATAGATCCACTATTATTCAATAGTTCTATATTAATATCGTTTATTGATGTTTTAGAATAAATACTTAAAATATTTCCGGCTGGATTTGGATATGCATAATAATTTTCACTTTTTTGAGAATTTTCTTCAACATTCACATGGCTATTTTTAGAAATAATGGAAGCCAGTAAGCCTGAATGATCACTGATAATAATTTCACTTAAGGTAAATGGTTGTAAACTCGAACTAGATGCTACTAATGGTGTTGTCATTATTCCTTGGGCCTTTAGACAATTTGAAAGTATGTAAATTAAGCAAATTAGAAAATATCTCATAAAATTTCTAGTCAATTAAAGTCTCAAATATACAAAAAAATTGACAACGAAAAATTGTACCGGATGACTTCAAACGTTTCCAAATATTCAATTTATGTAAAATCAGCGCCATTTATAAAATTATAAATTTCTAAAACGGATAACCTATTCCAATATTAAACACAATATTCTCTCTGCGCCAAGTTGAATTGCTAAAATTGATTTTGTCAACTACCCACTCTG
>JBDSHL010000277.1:0-6666 GCA_039918515.1 Saprospiraceae bacterium
AATGAATTGCAGAAAATATAAGTGCCCCAACAATTAACCCAAGCCACTTATTTTGAAATAATCGAATCAATTGATTTTGTAGAATTCCTCTAAATATTAATTCTTCAGATATTGCAGGAATAATGGCAATAGCAATTAAACAAATCACAAAATCTTTAATGCTATGCATATCCAAAATTTGCTTAATCATTTCATTGATTTCTGTTTCTTTTGAATTCATCCATTCATTCAATGGTATCTTCTCATTGAGAAAGGCAAGTAAATTTATAAATGGAAGGCTAACTATTAATAACCCTATACCAAGCCAAAGAAAATTCCATTTAAAATTAGAGTTGGTAATCATTTTATTTGCACTGCTTTTGAATTTTATGATAAAGAATGCAGGAATGATCATACAACAGATTTGACTAAGGATTTGTACAGTAAGCAAACCATCTTTTTTAAATAAATTAGAAAGTGTGTGACCATCCTTTATGGATTCAATACTTTTGTCAACACCCATGTTAAATGAAAGTCCAGCGTAAATAATAAACATAAAAAACATCAATCCGCACATTACAAAAACCACCAATAGAATTAAATTTTGTATTGCATCTTTGCTTTCTAAATTCATTCTATGGTACGATTAAGTGTAAATATAAATAAGATAGCTCTAATTAGAAATTCTAGAGGGGCGAATGTACCTAATTTAATACAAGTAGCCAAAGATTGTATCGTATTCGGAGCGCAAGGAATTACTGTTCATCCTAGACCAGATGAACGACATATTAGATGGACAGACGTAGTTGAATTGAAAAAAGTCATTGATGTTGAATTGAATATTGAAGGATATCCTTCAAATGATTTCATACAAAGGGTATTAGATATTAAACCTGCTCAGGTTACTCTTGTTCCAGATCCGCCTCATGTACTTACATCGAATACAGGGTGGAATACCAAGGATAATTTAAGTTTTCTTAAGGAAGTGGTTGCAGAATTAAAGTCCACGGATATTCGGGTTTCCTTATTTCATAATCCAGAACCGGATTTGCTTTTTTATACAAAAGAGACTAGAGCAGATAGAATAGAATTATATACTGGTGCGTATGCAGATACTTTTTCAATGGATAAAACTACTGAAATGGATAAACATCGTCTCACTGCTAGACTTGCCGGAGAAATGGGATTGGGAATTAACGCTGGTCATGATCTTAATTTGGAGAATTTAAGATATTATGCTCAACACGTTCCAGAATTACTTGAGGTATCTATTGGACATGCCTTAGTCTGTGATTCAATGTATTTTGGCCTACAGAATACCATTCAAATGTATCTTTCAAAATTAAATTAGGAGATAAGTGGAATATTATCATTTAATGGACTCATTTATTGGATTAAGTATTATCTTTGCGCTTCAATTCTTAAAAAAAGTATGTTAATAGTTGACGTAAGAGATTCAGAATCAATCGATAGGGCGCTTAAGAAGTTCAAAAAGAAGTTTGAATCAACAAAAACTCTAAAGGAACTTAGAAGACGCAAGCACTTTATAAAGCCTTCTGTTGTGCGCAGATCTGAGATTCTTAAAGCGAAATACAGAGATGTATTTACGATTAAGAACGAATTATAATTTTTTATAATATATTCTATTTTAGCATTACCTTAGCTCTTGATGCACGAGCTAGGATTATCTGACTTTATACTATACATATCTAAGGAAAAACACTTTTCCAATCATACGACTAAGAGCTATAGTCAAGATTTAAGAGATTTTAAAGACTTTCTTCGTTCAGAATTTGAAATTCATCTTCTTTTAGAAATTAAACATGTTCATATCCGATCTTGGTTGGCATCTATGGCTACTAAAGAATTGCAGTCGACTACGATCAATCGGAAAATATCGAGCCTAAAGTCATTTTTCAAGTACCATAAGGCCTCAGGCAATATGGCCTTAAATCCCATGAGGAAAATCATTAGTCCGAAAAATAAAAAATCGCTCCCTAAGTTTATTCCTTCAAAAGACATTGCTTCCGTATTTACTAGAAGAAATGAAGCAGATCTAGACTATGCAAGCATACTTTCAACATTTATTATTCGTTTATTTTATGAAACTGGGATGCGAAGTGCAGAATTAATCAATTTGAAGTTGAGTGATATAAATCATTACAAACACTATCTTAAGGTATTAGGAAAAGGAGGTAAAGAGAGACTTATTCCCATCCGTAGAGAACTTTTAGAAGAAATTATTGGTTTTATTAGTAAGAGATCAATGCTTGAAGAAAAGCATTCTGATCACTTGATTTTGAATTTTAAAGGAATGAAGGCAGACCCTAAATTTATATATAATCTTGTGAATCGGGAGCTTTCGACTATTACTCTTAATGAGCAGAAAAGCCCGCACGTATTGAGACATAGTTTTGCAACACATCTGGCAGACAACGGAGCAGAAATTAACGCAATTAAAGAATTGCTTGGTCATTCTTCTTTAAGGGCGACACAAGTCTATACCCATAATTCAATTCAACGAATCAAAGAAGCCTATGAATTAGCTCATCCAAAGGCTTTAAAAGAGTAAATTATTATCCACTAAATAATTATATCAATGAAAACAACAATTCAATCCTTACATTTTGATGCAGACATTAAACTCCTTCAATTTATTGAATCTAAACTCAATCATTTGGACCAATATTTGGTTAATATTCATCCCAAGTCCACTGAAGTTATTCTTAAAATTGAACACTCCGGTAGTTTCAAGGAGAAGGTAGTTGAATTGCTTGTTTCCCTTCCCGGTTTGCCTATAACAATTAAGGCCACTGGAAAAAAATTTGAAGAGGCTTTCAGGAAGGCTTATATTCAACTTAAAAGGCTTATTCTTAAGTATAAAGAGAGATTTGTGTCAGGGCACTAAAATCTTTAAAAAAAATCTTTTTAGAAACCTAAATAGTACTATATTTGCAGCTCATTTTAAAAAAGGGGTAGAATAGTCTGTCCTTTAATGACTTTTATTAATTAGCCAGTGTAGCTCAGCTGGTAGAGCAGCTGATTTGTAATCAGCTGGTCGGGGGTTCGATTCCGTCCACTGGCTCAATATGCTAATGTATTCATTTTCAATGACTTATTTAGCAAATTTGTCTAAAAAGTTAGACAATTGAAGATATATATTTTGGTGTGATCTTGAATGTTCTAGTGTTTTTTAGATCATTTTTTCCGATCCATCAGATTTTGAGGGGGATGCGCCGGAGTTGGAGAGCCGGGCCAGACTGTAAATCTGGTGTCTACGACTGAATGGGTTCGATTCCAATCATCCCCACCAATTCAGTATGGCATAACAGTTTGTGCATTCTTTTTGAATTGAATTAAACTCGAAAATATATAAACGTATTTATTTATGGTGAATAATTTGGTGCATGAAGTGTTGATCTATTTTTTTAAGCCTTTTTCTTTTTTGAAAATTAGTTAATAGAATCAGGTTCAGCAAATGGTTCAAGTAAAATTGAAGATACTGCATCACATTAACAGACACATCGAATTGCGGGAGTAGCTCAGTTGGTAGAGCATTAGCCTTCCAAGCTAAGGGTCGCGGGTTCGAGTCTCGTCTCCCGCTCGAATTTTGTTGAAGGAAGATATTTTTTTTCAACAATCAAGTTTATCTTAAAGTAGATAAACTGTAATGATCCTCCTTGAATGGAGCCTTACCCAAAAGCCAATGTAGCTCAGGGGTAGAGCACTTCCATGGTAAGGAAGGGGTCAAGGGTTCAATTCCCTTCATTGGCTCAGATTTGAATTTAATTTTTTATTAATTATTATAAACTAACAATTCTAAAATACTTTTAAAATGGCAAAGGAAACCTATAATCGGTTGAAACCACACGTCAACATTGGTACAATTGGGCACGTTGACCATGGAAAAACAACTTTAACTTCGGCAATTACCTCTGTATTATCAGAAAAAGGTCTTGCAACAAAGAAGGACTACGACTCTATTGATAACGCTCCTGAGGAAAAGGAGAGAGGTATCACTATTAACACAGCTCACGTAGAGTACGAAACCTTAAAAAGACATTACGCTCACGTGGATTGTCCAGGTCACGCCGATTATGTAAAAAACATGGTAACGGGTGCTGCACAAATGGATGGTGCAATTCTTGTTGTTGCTGCTACCGATGGACCTATGCCACAAACGCGCGAACATATTCTTCTTGCACGTCAAGTAGGTGTTCCGAATATTGTTGTGTTTATGAATAAAGTAGACTTAGTTGACGATCCAGAGATGCTAGAATTAGTTGAAATGGAAGTAAGAGAACTTTTAAGCAAATATAAATATGATGGCGATAATGCTGCAATCATTAAAGGTTCTGCACTAAAAGCGCTTGAAGGTGATGAAGCTGGCAAACAAGCTATATACGATCTTATGGATGCTGTTGATAAAGAAATTAAAGAGCCAGTTCGTTTAATTGATCAACCTTTCTTGATGCCTGTTGAAGACGTTTTCTCTATCACTGGTAGAGGAACTGTTGCTACGGGTAGAATTGAAAGAGGTGTAATTAATGTGAATGATCCAGTTGAAATCGTAGGAATGATGGGTGATGAAGAAGTTCCATTAACTTCTGTAATTACGGGTGTTGAAATGTTTAGAAAACTCCTTGATAGAGGAGAGGCTGGAGATAATGCAGGTTTGCTTTTGAGAGGAATCGAAAAAGAAGCTATCAAGAGAGGTATGGTTATTTGCAAACCAAAGTCTGTAATGCCACACAAAAAATTCAAATGTGAAGTTTATGTACTTTCTAAGGATGAAGGTGGTCGTCATACACCATTCTTTAAAGGTTATCGTCCACAATTCTATTTCAGAACCACTGACGTAACTGGTGAATGTCAATTACCAGCAGGTGTTGAAATGGTTATGCCAGGTGATAATATTTCTTTAGAAGTTACTTTGTTGAACAAAATCGCCATGGAGAAAGGTCTTCGTTTTGCGATTCGTGAAGGTGGTCGTACCGTTGGTGCAGGCCAGGTTACCGAGATATTAGATTAGTAATTAATAAAATTTAGAGCGCCTCTGCATTTTGTAATATAAATGTAGAGGATGTTTTTATAAACGGGCATAGCTCAACTGGCAGAGCGACGGTCTCCAAAACCGTAGGCTGAGGGTTCAAGTCCTTCTGCCCGTGCAATTTAGAAATGAAATGGAGAAATTTATTCTATATTTAAAAGAGAGTTACCATGAATTAATGGAGAAAGTAAGTTGGCCGACTTGGCCTAATTTACTGGATAGCGCAAGATTAGTAATTATAGCTAGCGTCATTATTTCGTTGGTGATTCTGGTCATTGATTTGATTTCTAATACCGCTTTAGGTTTTATTTATAACACCTAATGAATAGCAATATTTAATTATGGCAGAAGAAACAAAGTGGTATTCTTTAAGAGTTATAAGCGGTAAAGAAAAAAAAATCCGCGAACGACTAGTAGCTGAAATAACAAGATCAGGCTGGTTAGAGATCGTTACACAGGTAATTGTCCCTTCAGAAAAGGTTTATAAAATAAGAAATGGCAAAAAAGTAATTACAGAAAGAAATATTCTTCCTGGTTACTTACTTGTTGAAGCTCAACCAGAAAAGTTTAGTGGAGAAATTGTTCAACAAATAACCAACATGCCTGATATTATTCACTTCCTTGGTAGAAATAATCCTACACCAATGAAGAAGGCTGAGGCAAATAGAATGTTAGGCAAGGTTGATGAATCTCAGGAAATAGGGGAGACCATGATTGAACCATTTATTCCTGGAGAAACAGTCAAAATTGTGGATGGTCCATTTAACGAATTTGTTGGCGAGGTTAAGGAAATAAATGAGGAAAAGAAAAAATTAAAGGTAATCGTAAAAATATTCGGCCGTGGAACAGAGGTAGAACTCAATTTTATGCAAGTCGAAAAAAATAATTAATTAAAATATTATGTCAAAGGAAATCGAAACTTTTATCAAGCTTCAGTGCAAAGGAGGACAAGCTAATCCTGCACCACCAATTGGACCTGCTTTGGGTTCAAAAGGTGTTAACATTATGGAGTTTTGCAAAAGATTCAATGCAAAAACACAAGATACACCAGGTAAATTATTGCCTGTTTTAATCACCGTTTTTAAAGATAAGTCCTTTGACTTTGTTGTAAAAACTCCACCTGCTGCAGTTCAATTAATTGAATTTTCAAAAGTTGCAAAAGGATCTAATGAGCCTAATAGAAAAAAAGTTGGTTCAGTTAGCTGGGAACAAATTGAATTAATAGCTAAAAATAAAATGCCAGACTTAAATGCTTTTACTGTTGAATCAGCCATGAAGATGGTTGCAGGTACTGCAAGAAGTATGGGCTTGACGGTGTCAGGTACACCGCCATGGGGCGCTTAAGATAAATTATTTATTAATAGAGGGAGATGGTTAACATCGATTGCACCTCACAAATTTTTTTTGCATGGCAAAAATTAGTAAAAAAAGAAAAGTAGCTAACACTAAAGTTACTTTAGGTAAGCTTTATAATTTAGATGAAGCTTCAGCATTGGTTAAGGAAACCAATACTACCAAATTTGATTCTTCTGTTGATCTACATATCCGTCTTGGAGTTGACCCAAGAAAACCCGATCAAGCCATTAGAGGTACCGTTTCTTTGCCAAACGGGACAGGTAAAACTAAAAGAGTGCTGG
>JBDSHL010000278.1:0-3791 GCA_039918515.1 Saprospiraceae bacterium
ACAATGATATTGGTGCGATTAGGAAGTGGCTTTGAAATGCTTTTGAAACACTTTCTACCCATTAATATATGATGACCGGTAGTTTGCTTTTTAAAATATTTTAAATCTGCTGGCAAATACCAAGGAATCTGATTGTTACTTCCAATCAAACCTTCTCTATTCATTGCAACTATAGAAGAGATTATCATGATTTTTGTTTTACTTTTAGTTCTATCATTTTGGATTCAAGAGTTTTACGACTAATCGTATCCTGAAGATATTTTTCAATAATTAGAGAACCTATAGGGGCAGCAACATCTCCTCCCCATCCAGCATTTTCTATGTACACTGCCAAAGCAATTTTGGGATTAATTTTAGGGGCGAATGCAAAAAAAACTGAATGGTCTTCTCCATGAGGATTTTGTGATGTTCCTGTTTTTCCACATATAGTGATTTTATCATAATAAGCTTTTGTTGCTGTTCCAGAACTTACAGCCAATTCCATTCCGTTAATTACTGGGTCGAAATATTTATCCTCAATTGGAATGATATGCTTTGTCATTAGATTCTCAGGAAAAACAAAATTTTCATTGCTTAATTGTTTGAGAAGATGTGGTGTAATATAATATCCACGATTGGCAATAATAGCAGCAAGATTTGCCATTTGCAGCGTTGTTAATTGCAATTCTCCTTGTCCAATCCCAATTGAAATAATATAAGTAGATCTCCAATTGTTGGTTTTATATAATCTTGAATAATAATCTGAATTAGGGATGAAGCCACCATTTTCAGTTGCTACATCAGAATATAAAGGCTTGCCTAATCCGAAAAGACCAAGGTAATATGTAAGAATATCCAATCCTTCTTTAGGTTTGTTAAAACCATTTTTTTCGATCAGATCTCTAAAGGTTTGAATAAAATAAGCATTACATGAATATTGCAATGCTACTGAAATATTATAAGGAGTTGGATGATGATGACAGCCATAAGACATAGTTTTATAATAGTAAGCACCATTGCAGGTATGTGCTGTATTAGCATGCAATACGCCTTCTTGTTGAGCTATTAATGCCAATATAGGTTTGAAGATAGAACCAGGCGGATAAACGGCTGATGATGATCTATCAAAAAGTGGTTTAGAAGAATCACTTAATAATATTGCGTAATCTCTACCTCTGTTTCTGTTCACTGATAAAAGATTTGGATTAAAATTTGGAGAAGAAACCATCGCTAAAATTTCTCCTGTTGCTGGTTCAATGGCTACGATGCTACCTGATTTACCTGTTAACAACTTCTCACCGTATTTTTGTAATTCAATATCAATTCCTATCCTAAGATCAGCGCCTGATTCAGCAGCTTTATTAAGCCTTCCTTTCTCATATGACCCTACCTGTTGCCCTAATTTATCACGCAAAACAAATTGTACTCCTTTAGTACCTTTAATATAATCTTCGTATTGCTTTTCTAAGCCGTTGACTCCAATATAATCTCCAATTCTATATTCACCATGTGATTGTTCAATGATTGATCGGTTCACTTCACTCATATATCCTAGAAAGTGTGCACCGTTAGGTGATGGATATTCCCGAACTGACCTTAAGTAAGGTTGAAATGCAGGGAATTCGTATAAATTTTCTTGAAATCTAAGGAAAGTTTCAGGTTCAATATTTTTCAAAAAAATGTATGGAACCGATTTTGAATACATTTTTGAAGACCAATCTTTTTCTAGGTTTTCGAAAAACGATTCTTTACTAATTCGTAATAGTTGACAGAATTTTGAGGTATCGAATCCTGGCTTCATATTCTTATAGGTAACGTATAAGTCATAAGCAGGATAATTAATAACCAAAATTTTTCCATTGCGATCATAGAATAGTCCTCTTGCGGGATCTATGGTCTTTTGAATCAGCGTAGTTGCGTTTGCTTTGGTTGCATAAATTGGATCAAAAAGTTGGAATTTGGCTAAAACAGAAATTAATATGCCCGAACAAAGAATTAAAAATGCTTTGACGATAAAATATTTCTCTTTTTTATCTTGATTGTTCAATCTTATTTTTATTCTTTTGGGTTAATTAATATTTGAATTAGAAAAATGATAACGATTGAAATAGTAAAACTTGCTATGGTTTTCAATAATATTTGATCAATAAAAACAAATGTAAATACTTCTAAAATAAAATAAAATAACAAATAAACAAGACTTAAGTAGCTCGCAAATTTTAAAAACCAAAAAATTCCTAAGCTGCTTGATGATGGTTTTTGATTTATGGTATACCCTGATTTCGGTTCCAATAATTTAAGAACAAAGGGTCTTGCAGCCGCCATCCATACACAAGCAGAAGCATGCAGACCAATCGTACCATAAAAGCTATCAACAAAAAATCCTGTTACAAAAGCTATGAGTAAGACAATGAAGCTAGGAATTCCAACCGGTAATAAAATAATGCCCAATTGATAGATAATAATATTAATGTACTTGGAACTAGTGCTTTCAAGGTTTATTTCTTTAAGTATAAATACTTGGAAAAGCAATAGCAATAATATTCTTACAAAATTATTTACGAAATCCTTATTCATAAATTTCTGCCTTTTTTTCTAACCATTCCTTTTCTTCTTTATACTGGTGGTTAATGACATAAACATGAGTCAGCTTAAAAAAGGATTGGTTAGGTTCAACTTGAATGGTATAGGTAAATGCTCCGGATTCAACCGTTAAATCAATTACTCTACCAACTAATATATTCTCCGGGAATACTATTGAATATCCGCTTGTAACAACGGAATCCCCTTTTCTCACTTCAGCATACTTTTGAATGTCTTCTAAATGAAGAACATTTGGATCAACTCCATCCCAAACCAAAGTGCCAAAAAATCCGCAATGTGGCAATAGACAACTTATTCTTGATTTGGAATGTAGTATGGACATTACCAAGGAAAAATGTTCGCTTACATCAGTAACAATTCCCAATAATCCTTTGTCTGAAATAACTCCCATACCAACAGAAATTCCATCTTTTATCCCCTTATCTAAGGTGATGGTATTATTGCGCTTCGATACACTATTATTTACTACATCAGCAGGAATTATTTGATACTTAAATCGAATTGAATCTATGAGTAGAGTATCAATATTTTTTCTGGAACAAGTAGTATAATATTTTTTAAGCAATAAAGCATTTTCTGTTATAATTCTCTCATTCTCGCTCTTTAAATTAAAATAAGAAACAAGCGACTTATATTTCGAATAAAAATTATTGGAATATACCTGTGTAGAATAGAAATAAATTTGATTTTGCTTTTGGTTGTATTTTACTATTAAATAGAAGCATATTATCTGCAAGACAATAAATAACACCACTGATCCATTCTTAATAATAATCCGTAAGGCATTAAGCATATCCTCATATTACATTTAGTAATGTTGATTAAATTTAAACACTTTTTCTATCAATAAGAAAAGAAAAACGGTCTGTATTTTTCAATGCAATACCTGTTCCTCTTACAACTGCCCTTAATGGATCGTCTGCAACAATAACAGGAAGCTTAGTCTTCATAGATAAACGCTTGTCTAATCCTCTCAATAATGCACCACCACCAGTCAAGTACAAACCAGTCTTATAAATATCAGATGATAATTCCGGAGGTGTAATCTCTAATGCTTTAAGAACGGCTTCTTCAATTTTCATAATTGACTTATCCAAAGCCTCCGCTATTTCTTCATGTCCAATAACAATTTGTCTTGGAATACCACTCATCAGGTCTCTTCCATTAACAGCAAAAGGTTCAGGTTTATTATCTATATTCTTGAGTGC
>JBDSHL010000279.1:0-6279 GCA_039918515.1 Saprospiraceae bacterium
CTGCATTTATTTATAACTTCAAGAAAATGTTGATCAAATGAAACATTTATGCTAGTTTCTCTCAACATGCGCTTCATGCTTTTACTTACTTTTATGGACTCTGGATATAAAATTAGTCTTGGTGTAAGACACCACCAATGGATTTCTTCACCATCATTATTCCATGGGAATATTCCATTCTGATAAGCAAGTATAAGACGTTCAACAGACAAATCTCCGCCAATACCAAGAAGACCATCTTCAGATGCTTGTGAAGGATGTGGAAATATTAGTTTGTCTTCTGGAATTCTAAAGACAGGCAACTAAGTTTTAGACTTTTACGGTTTCTATAACTGCCGAAAGACCTTTCTCACAAAGTGAATCTTTCATTGGTCTAAGTGTAGCCATCGTTCCAACTTTAACACTTGCCCTGCCTTTAAAATGTACAATGTAAGAAAGTTGTTCTGCTTGTTCAAAACTGTGTTGACACACCTTTATAAAACATTCAATAACCCATTCAAAAGTATTAACGTCATCATTATACACGATTAACTCTGCTACTTCAGAATGATGTTCTTCAAGTAAAACTTCACTTTCAAGAGATTCCCAAATGGAATTGTTTTGAACAGACATGATTAGTTATTTTATTGATTCAACAATTTTTAGTATGGCCTCTAAGTTAGGTAATTCCGTTGCAATTTCTAATATTTCTTCATAACGAATTATACCTTCACTGTCAACTACAAAGGAAGCGCGCTTACTTACTCCTCTTAATCCCAATCCGAATTCTTCATAGAGACAGCCAAATGCTTTACTTGCTTCTTTGTTAAAATCAGATAACAATTTAAAATTTAGATTATTTACTTCTTTGTACTTAGCCAATGTGAAATAACTGTCTACAGAAATGGCAACAACTTCAGCGTTTATATCGGAGTAACGAGATATATCATCTCTCATCATACATAATTCTTTGGTACAAGTTCCAGTAAAGGCCATAGGAAAAAATAAAATCACGAGTTTTTTTCCTTCATAGTCCATCAGACTAACAATTTCTTTAGTATCTGATGGAAGTTTAAATCCTGGTGATCTGTCTCCAATATTAAGTAAATTCATATTCTTATTTAAATAAGGTCGCAAAAATAGATATTTGTGATTGAATTTAAGAATAATTTGTAAATTTATTATTGCTACTCGTGAATAATAAGACCAATTCCTATGTTTCTCTTCACATTGCTGTATTCCTTTATGGCTTTACTGGAATTTTAGGTCAAGTCATTGCTTTATCTGCTTTACATTTAATATTGTGGAGATGTGTAATAAGTTCTTTGTTGTTAGCTCCCTTCTTTTTTTATAAACAACTTTATAAAGATCTAAACCGTACTTCAATATTAATCTTTTCAGGAATTGGTATCTTACTCGGTCTTCATTGGTTGTGTTTCTATGGTTCAATAAAAATGGCCAATTCTTCTGTAGCAATGATTTGTTTATCATTTATTTCAGTCATGACAGTCTTTTCTGAAGCACTATTCAATAAACAAAAAATTGTTAAGCAAGACCTACTGATAGGAATGATGGTTATTCCTGGCATATTATTAATAAATCAAAGTCTAAATCCAAATTTTAAATTGGGTTTTTGGTTGGGTATATTATGCTCTGTATTATCCGCTATAGTTGCTACGTTGAATAAGAAATATATCAAGACGGCTAATCCAATTAGTATTACTTGGATTGAAATTACAGTGGTGGGTATAGTTTCAGGACTAATGACCTGGATTGGTATTTTATTTTTCCCAACGACCATTAGTAATGAAATTCCGACGAATAGCGATTGGTCTTATTTGCTGATTCTTTCTATTTTTTGTACTTTAATTCCATTGATTTTGGTCATCAAATCCATGCAATCGCTTTCTGCCTTTTCCACCATGTTGGTATTCAATTTAGAAACGGTCTATGGAATTATACTTTCTATTGTCATTCTCCATGAACACAAACAGTTAAATGGCTTGTTTTATCTTGGAGTTCTGATCATCTTATCTAGCGTTTTTGCCTATCCATTTATTCGTAAACGCTCGAAAGTATCAAAATTATTCTAAAATAAATTTATCGCTATATTCTGATGGAATGGATTCACAATACTGTTGAACTTTGGAAAATTTAGTCCTATTTGTGGAAATGAAATGGTATATTTTGTTAGTAAATGCTATTGGTAGAAGAAGAATTAATTTGCCAACGTATTTATAGATTCCACCAATTTCAATTAATATTTTTGCAATGGCTTCAGATTGCGTATACATCAATCCAGACTGATATAATTCAATTGAAGTAGGATTCTTAAGGCGATGGCGTAAATTTGCGAAATAGAATTTTTTCTTTTTCTTATCGCGTTTCAAAATAAATCGAACTGATGAAATACACATTGGACATTCTCCGTCGTAAAATACAATGGATTTATTAATAAATTTTTCTTCAGAAAATATTTTATTCAAATGCGTTAATTCCTGTGATGTCATGTCCGGTTATTAAGAGATGAATATCATGGGTTCCTTCATAAGTAAGAACGGTTTCCAAATTCATCATATGTCTCATGATCGGGTATTCGTTGGTAATTCCCATGCCACCAAGAATTTGTCTCGCTTCCCTAGCTACTGACAAAGCAGTATAAACATTATTTCTTTTGGCCATTGATATTTGTGCTGGACTAGCATTTCCCTTATTGGCAAGTGTTCCTAATCGCCAAGCCAACAATTGTGCTTTGGTTAATTCGGTTATCATTTCAGCTAGTTTCTTTTGAGTAAGTTGAAATCCCGCTATTGGCTTGCCAAATTGAATTCTTTCTTTAGCATATCTAAGTGCAGTATCATAACAATCCATCCCAGCCCCAATAGAACCCCAAGCAATTCCATATCTTGCTTTTGACAAGCAGGATAATGGACCTTTAAGTCCTCTTATATTAGGAAAAACTTGAGATTTGGGTATTCTTACATCCTCAAACACCAATTCACCAGTTATAGAGGCGCGCAATGACCATTTGCCATGAATCTCAGGAGCAGTAAATCCTTTCTGGCCTCTCTCTACAACCATTCCCATAATCTGACCTTCTTCATTTTTAGCCCATACAACTGCAAGATCTGCTATTGGACTATTGGTAATCCATAATTTGGCTCCATTCAATAGGTAAGAATCTCCGTCATCCTTCACATTGGTGACCATTCCTCCGGGATCTGAACCAAAATCTGGCTCAGTCAATCCAAAACAACCAATAAATTCACCTTTAGCCAATTTTGGTAAATATTTTCTTTTCTGTTCTTCAGTTCCATATTTAAATATTGGGAACATTACTAAAGATCCTTGAACTGAAGCCATAGAACGAATTCCTGAATCACCTCTTTCTAATTCCTGCATAATGAGTCCATAGGCTATCTCATCCATTCCACCACCACCATATTCGGTTGGTAGACTTGGTCCATAAGCACCAATCTCTGCAAGACCTTTGAATAAGTGCTGAGGGCATTCTGCTTTTTCTGAATAATCCTCTATAATTGGGGAAACTTCTTGTTTGACCCATTCCCGTACTGCATCTCTAGCCATCAAATGTTCCGGACTCAACAACTCATCTAAAAGGTAATAATCGTGTCCTGAATATAAATCTTGCTTTCTATTTTTTAAATTCATATTATATTAATGATTGCTAAAACTAATTCAATGTAAATTTAGACAGATTCTAGATTATCTTAGAAGCTGAATTACGATTTAAGACATTTATAATAGAGTTCAAGATAATCAGGGAGAATCTTGCTTATTTCAAATTTCTGTGCTTGTAAAAGTGCATTCTGTCTGAATTGCTCGTTTACTTTTTCATCTTGAAGTATATTGAGGATTCCTTGTGTAATTTCTTGAATATTGCCAACATTACAAGTATAACCAGAGAATCCATTTAAGTTAACTTCTGATAATCCTCCTGCGTTCGAAGAGACTACTGGAACTCCACAACCCATTGCTTCCAAAGCAGAAAGTCCAAAACTTTCATGATCTGAACACAGCAAAAACAGATCTGCTATATTGAGCAAGTCTTCTACAGCTTCTTGTTTGCCTAAGAAAATGACTTTATTCATGATATTAAGTTCTCGACATAAATCTTCAAGAATACTTCTTTCAGGGCCGTCACCAATCAATAATAATTTACTTGGAATTTGTTGATTTATTATTGCAAAACTATTAATAATGTCAGGTATTCTTTTGACTTTTCTGAAATTAGAAATGTGCATTAAAATTTTCTCTTTAGGTTGAGCGAATACAGCTCTAAGTTCTGGATTAGGACTTCTTTTAAATACTTTAAGGTCAATAAAATTAGGGATTACCTGAATTTCTTTACTTATGTTAAATGCGTTTAAAGTATCTTTTTTAAGTGATTCAGACACTGAGGTCACGTAATCAGATTGATTTATACTAAACTCTACAACTGGATAGAACGATCCGTCTAGTCCTACCAGTGTAATATCTGTCCCATGAAGTGTAGTTATTGTGGGTAAGTTTTTATTTTTGAACTTAAGAATACTTTTTGCTATAAAAGCAATAATTGCGTGTGGAATAGCATAATGTACATGTAATAAATCAAGATCGCAATTTAATGCAATGTCAACTATCTTGCTAGCAAGCGCAGTATCATAGGGTTTATAGTCAAATAAAGGGTATTCAAAGTTTGAGACTTCATGATAAAACACATTTGCTTGAAAATTAGATAATCTAGGGGGTCTTTTATAAGTAATAAAATGGATCTCATGTCCTAAGCAAGCCAAAGCCTTCCCTAATTCAGTCGCCACAACTCCACTTCCACCATAAGTTGGATAACAGACAATTCCAATTCTTAATTTCTTTGACTTCATTCAGAGTTTCTAAACAAATATTCCAACCAAATGTTATGAGCTGTCTATCTTTTAATCTAGCCATGGCGGTATATTCCATTACAGATTTAGAAAAATTAACTGGTATTAAGGCCCACACCATTAGGATTTGGGAAAAGAGATTCAATTTGGTTCAACCAAAAAGAACAGCAACCAATATAAGATTCTATGATGACCTTGATTTGAAAAAAGTCACTGGAATAGCTTTACTTCATAACAAAGGTTATAAAATTTCAAATATTTGCAATCTTCAATTAAATGAACTTGAAGATTTGGTTGCTGAACATAGCGACGTTTCGCATTTTAATGCGGATTCTCTAGATGCACTTACTTTAAGTATTTTATATCTTGATGAATTAAAATTTGTTCATATTATCAATAAGCATATAGAAAAGAATGGATTCAATATTACATTTTCAAATATGCTTCTTCCTCTTCTTGATAAGTTAAATGATATGTGGCTCGGTGGTTCAATTAGAAAAGCACATGAAGAATTTGCGTTACAAATAATTAAGAGAAAAATTGTTCAAGAAATAAATTTACTTGAATATCAACCAAAAGATAATACTAATCGATTTCTATTGGTTATGCCATGCTATGAAAATCAGCAATTAAGCAGATTGTTTATTGAATACATGCTTGCAAAAAATGGAATTGCAGGACTTTATTTAAGTAATGATGCCGATGTTAAAGATATCATTGAAGCAATAGATATTTTTAAAGCAAATCATATTATTAATTTTGTCAACGAGGCTTCAACGATTCCCTTTACGGACGAGCTCATTAATACGGTAACTAAACTAGAGACCTTAGTTTCATTTGTTTTCATCGGGTATCTGACCTCAACAGTTAAGGAAAAACATCCTCACATCATTGAAATAAAAAATTATTCTAATCTCATTGAGTTTTTATCTGGTCTTAAATCCTAATTGATTTACATTTGCTATAATGAATAAGAAATTGTATAATTATATCGTTGCTACAATTTGTTTTATTATAACAGGATATATGGCCAGTCTAATGAGTACTGAGAAGTTATGGTCAAACCTTCCTTTGGTTTTATTTTTAAGTATCTGGATTGGATTTGTACTCTTAGTTGACCTGAAACTCAGTTCTACGCGCAATACAAATAATAGCTTGATACTATCGGCTCTTTCAGGACTTTTATTGAGTTTGGCTTTTCCTCCTTTTGGGTTTACTCCTTTGATTTTATTTGCTTTTATTCCCTTATTTTATTTACAAGATAAGAAAGAAATCGATAAGTCTCATAGTTCATTTTATATCTACAATGCTTTGGTACTTTGGAATATATTAGATACTTATTGGGTTGCTAATGCTGCAATAATTCCTGGCATTGTAGCTATATGGCTCAACTCATTTTTTATGTTGATACCATGGT
>JBDSHL010000280.1:0-3013 GCA_039918515.1 Saprospiraceae bacterium
TCGTCTTGATTCTACATTAGCAAATCAAGCCAAATATGTTATCCAGAATTTTACTGGTACTCAATATTATTATTCAAATACACCTACGACTTACTACAAATCCTATAAACAAAAACAAGTTAGTTACACAAGTATTACGAATGAAATAAAAGCTACTCTTGGAAATTATGATCAAACCATGTTACTCCGCAATGAAAATAGCAAATTTTATTGTCTTTATACTTCCACTGAATTGCAATCTCTAAATCTCAAAGCTGGAAAAATTCAAGCCTTAAGTTTTGAATCAATTCAACCAGGTGGAGATCTTCCTTTTCTAAAAATTCGTATGAAAAATACTAAAATCACTAACATTGATTCCAAAGGATTTAATATTGATGATTTTAAAGAAGTTTATTTTCAAAATTATTCTATCAATTCAGTCGGTCCACAAAATTTTCCTTTCAACACTCCTTTTGATTGGGACGGAACTTCCAATATTTTAGTGGAAATAAGTTACAACCAATCAACAAGTTCCAAAGAAGCTAGTATCGCTTTTTCTAATTTCAATATTACCTCTGTCAGATCAATCAAATCGAGTTATAGTTTAGTCCAAAATGGTGGAGAAGGATTTAAAATTGACAATGAAAAAATAAAAACTATTTCTGATGAAATCACCATTTCATTCTGGTCTTTTGGCAATCAAGACATTCTCCCTATTAACAATAGTGTTTTTGAAGGTGTAGATATTTTAAATAACCGACAAGTTAATGTGCATCTTCCATGGAGCAATGGATCAATTTATTGGGATTGTGGCAATGATGGAACCGGATATGATAGAATAGAAAAAGCTGCAAATCCAAATGAATACGAAGGCCAGTGGGTATATTGGACTTTTACCAAAAATGCCAAAACTGGAATAATGAACATTTATAAGAATGGCAGCCTTTGGTTATCTGGATCTGGTAAAAAAAGACTAATTAGTCTCAATAAATTTAATTTATTTTCAAGTATTGATGATCAACTTTCTTATTTTGGTAGGATAAATAATTTCTGTATTTGGAATAAAGAATTGGATTCTGTTCAAATTAAGGCATGGATATTTCAACCGGGAAATTCCTCACACCCTAGTTATTCTTCACTTATATATTATCTTCCTCTTAATCATAAAGAACAAGGTCAGATTACAGATCTAGCTCCAAATCCAAAACCTATCCCCTATACTCAGACCATTAATTGGAATAATGAAAAGGGAAGAAATATAATAGGTGACTTTGAAAATATTAAAGGAAGACCCGTTACTACTTTTATACAAGGAAATCCTGTTGGTTTGAACATTCAAGAAATAAATGCATTGGAAGAAATTGAGAATCCAATAGTTACTGTGAATGAATATGAAATAAGAACTGGAAAAGCTGTAATTAAAAATAAATATTCAGTTTTTCCTGCTGGTCAATTTATCACCAGAAATGAAAACAATGATTCAGTAGGAGTTAAAACAGTTCCTAATGATGGAGTATTTACTTTTGAAAACATAACTTACCAAAGTTTTTCACCAGCGAAATTCGAATTGGTATCATTAGTGACACCATATGGAATAAATTTAGATCTTTCAAAACTAGGTAAGACATTTGTGTTTGATGTGACAGATTATGCTCCAATACTGAAAGGAAATAAAAGATTAAGCCTTGAACTCGGCGGAGAAAATCAAGAAGAAATTGATATTAAATTTCAATATATTAAAGGTAAGCCAGCACGCGAAGTGAAAGAAATTCAAAATGTATATACTTTCCAAAGAGGATATTTTGGAAATATTCTTAGAAATGAAGTTTTTGAACCACGTAATTTAATCTTACTTCCTACAGCACAATCTTATAAATTGAGGACTACAATAACTGGTCATGACCAGAATGGTGAATTCACTGACCGCTCACATTTTATTAAAGTAGACGGAAATAAATTAACCAAAAAATTTGATTTCAATGTTTGGAAAGAATGTGGAGATAATCCTATTTATCCTCAAGGAGGAACATGGATCTTTGATCGTGCAGGTTGGTGTCCAGGAGCTCCTTCTGATGTTCATTACTTTGATATAACTAATCTTGCAGATCCTGGGTCAACTGTTAAAATCGACTATGGTTTAAATGGGGCCAATATGGATGCTGCGAATTACTTAGTGTCTTGTCAAATAGTGAGTTATGGCGCTCCTAATTATGTGCTTGATGCTGGACTTGAATCTATCATACGACCAAATTCTGAAAGAGTAGAATTTGAACGATTCAATCCAAGCTGCAGTAGACCATCAGTAATGATAAAAAACTTTGGAACAACAAATATAAATAATGTAAAATTTTCTTATCAAGTAGTCAACGGCCCTAAACTTGAATACATCTATACAGGTCTAATAAAACCTTTTGAAATTCGTCAGATCGATCTTCCCATAGACAATATGTCCTTTTGGACAAATTCAAATCAATCGGTTTTTTTAATTGAGTTGATATCAGTGAATGGGCAAACAGATGAGAATCCTCGAAACAACAAATTGCTTTCTAATTTTAAATTGGTCAAAAGTTTCGACTATGATCCGATATTTGAAATACGAACAAATACTGTTGATGGCGATAACAGTTATCGTATATTGGATATGAACAGCAATGTAGTAATTGAGAATTTGAATATTCCAGCGAACACAACAATTCAGGAGAATTTAAAATTACCAAATGGTTGTTATACTATAGAAGTTACAGATGTTGCGCAAGATGGATTGTCTTTTTGGTTTTTCCCATCTTTAGGAAGTGGAAGTTCTTCTCTTAAGAAAAAAGTTGGAAACTCAACTATATCTACTCAAATATTTAAGCCTGATTTTGGAGCTGGATTCCAATATGATCTTATCATTAATAAACCAAACAAAACAGTAGATTTTGATAAATCCTATCTATTAAGTATATATCCTAATCCTGCACAGGAATCGGTTAATATTGATTTTCAAAGTAAGGATTTAAATCATGTTCAAATCAAAGTTTTAAATTCTTCTGGT
>JBDSHL010000281.1:0-3368 GCA_039918515.1 Saprospiraceae bacterium
ACTCTAACTTCTCGAAAACACCATTCAGGAACAAAGTCCTCAAAATGTGGTCAAGGAGCAGAATATAGTATAACTTTTGAAAGCCTTATAGATAGTCTCAATGAATTTTCAAAAGAAGTATCCATTGATTTCTATCTTTTTCAAGAAACCTTAGTGCATAATGCTAAATTAGTAATCGAAGTTTCTGGTGAAAGAATGGAGTTTAATTGGCATGGTAAAGCTATTACTGAATTGTCACAAGTGACGAATGAGTGGACCAAAGTAAATTATACCTACCTACTTCCAAAAAATTATTTTTCGGGTCAAAAAATTAAAATCTACCTATATAATGTCTCAAATATTCCGCTTTATATGGATGATGTCAATATCGAATTTAAAGAGTAATTGGTAAAATTAACCTTGGAAAGGCGAACCTTAATACTACTTAAATTTGGATACTAATCTTAAATAATGTGAATTGGATAACTTATTCTTTTTTATTGTTAAATATACTTAATCAACAACCTAAATAGAATGTATAATCCACCGCTTAATAAGATTGTTGCAGGCAAAGTTAACACCCATGCCAATACAATACTTTTTACTGTACTTGCTTGAAGATTTTTAATTCCTTTGGATGCTACCATGGCGCCGGCTACTCCAGATGATAAAACGTGAGTGGTCGAAACTGGAAGTCCTAATCCTGAAGCAAGACCAATGGTACTAGAAGCTACAATTTCTGCTGCTGCTCCTTCTGCAAAAGTCATGTTTCTTTTACCAATTTTTTCACCAATCGTAACGACAATTCTTTTCCATCCAATCATAGTGCCAATTCCAAGTGAAATAGAGATTGCAAGAATAGTCCAGAAAGGTATATAAGTAGTGTATTGTTTTAATTCTTTAATTATAGATTTTAGATACTTAGGGTCATCTTCATTTGTAAAGACATTTGGTTCATTGACAAGAATTTGAAGGTCTTTAGCAACTATTCCAATCTGTCTCCTAACCTTTAATACATCTTTCACATTATTTCTATCCATTGTAGCCAATAAATCAGAAAAAGATTGTGCACTAGCAGCTTTATTACACAATACCGCTTCCAGCTCGTAATTATTAGCTGATGCCACTGTTAATCTTTGTTCAACTTGCTTCAATTTGGCTGCTAATGCAATATGATCAAGGTCTGGAGACAAAGCAAATTGGGTTGGTAAGAATGCCAATAATACAACAAGCATGAGTCCAATTCCTTTCTGGCCATCATTACAACCATGAAAGAAACTTACCAATGTACAAGTGCAAATAAGAATCATACGAATATAAAATGGGGTAGGCTGGTCAGGTTCTGGTTCCTTGAAAATCGCCTTATCTTCAATGATTCTTTTTAATACAAACATGAGAATAATGGCTAATGAAAATCCAAAAAGCGGAGAAATCAATAATGAATTACCGATTTTAATAGCCTCATTCCAATTTATTCCAACTTTACCTGCATTTCCAGGAAGTGCTGCATACGCCATTCCAGCTCCTAAAAGTGATCCAATCATTGTATGTGAGCTACTACAAGGAATCCCAAGATACCATGTACCCAAATTCCATAGAATTGATCCTATCAATACGGCAAGAACCATAGCTATCGCTTCATTGGTATTGCGATTCAATACGGTCTCAATTGGAAGAATGGAAGAAATCTTGGTAGCTACGGTCATTCCGAAAATATACGAACTAGATAAAACACCAATAAAATTTATAAATCCAGACCAAATGACTGCTTGATAAGGTCTAAGCGAACGCGTATAAATAACTGTAGCGACTGCATTCGCTGTGTCATGGAAACCATTGACAAATTCAAAGGTACACACCAGAAAAATACACAATATGAACATTCCAAGAATCATTCCAGTTAGCCCTAATTCAATTCCAAACATATTGATATTTTAGACCTCAAAGAACCGAATTTTATTTGTTCTTTTAATAAAAATATTGTAACATTTCATTCGGCTTATGTTTTTGTCATGATTTTTGCAAAAATTACAAAAATGTATGCCAAAAACGGCCTCTTTTATCATTAATACGATGGATTTCATCCAGCCATACAAATCTTTTACTCCTCTGGAGTATCTATTAATATATATATGAATAGTTACAAAATATTAAATATCTGAGTCAATTATTTGATACATATCCCTAAAAAGCACAACTTTGCACCACTTTATTCAACAGCATGCTAAAAATACTCAAATTCCTTATAAAATTTCTTATACTGGTGCTCTTGATATATGTCAAGCATTGGCCATTTGACAATCCTGAATTTTTAAAATTTATTAATTTACCCATAATCAAATCGATACTCCAATTTACGCTATTCTCTTTAAGTCTAAATATTATCATTCGCTTTCTTCAATTGATCTATCGAAAGCGAAAAAAATATGGAGACAAATTCTCTGATAATGTAATCAGTGGGTTGCAAAATATTTATTATATCATTGGGTTCGCTGCATTTGTCATTTTGTTATTGAGTTTATTTGGAGTTGAACCGAAAGAACTTATCACAGCACTTTCTATTTTGGCTGCTTCTATTGCTATCATAACGAAGGATCTTGTATTAGATATTATATGTGGAATCCAATTATCATTTTCAAAAGATTTGGCCATTGGAGATTATGTAAAAATAGGCGATCAGAAAGGCAATGTGTTAGATTTAAATATCAACAAAATAATTTTACACAATGATAATGACGATATTATATACATTCCTAATTCCAAGGCATATTCAAGTGAACTCATCAATTATAGTCAAAAGGAACTTAGAAAATACAATGTTGAATTCGCAATTAGTACTAATCAGAACATTAGCTTTGAAGATTTATCAGAAATGCTTCTTGAAATTCTTACAGAATACAAAGAATATAGAGCTATGGAGGAGGATAAATTAATGATAATCAGTATAAACAAGGATGAAATTAAATATAAAATTCAATATAAACTCAATCAGGTGAATCCCAAAATTGCTGGAATAATCAAGATTAAAATAATGAATGCCATTCTGAAAAAAATACAAGTCATAAATAAGAATTAATTCTTACAATTTAACTATTTTCTTATATAATAATAGGTGATCTTTCATTCTAAATTGAATTAGGTAATATCCTGAATTCAACATTTCCGTATCTAGCTCAAGTGTTTGATTGAATTTTGAATAATTAGTATTGATATTCAACATTGAAACTCCTAATTCATTAATAATATTAGCTTCCTCAAGATTATTCTGCAATCCATTAAGATTAATGCGAATATTGTTTGTAAATGGAATTGGAGAAATTTGAATCTCAGCATTAAGCGTATTGGTCAAGCTCGAGCTTAATAGACAAGAAGAATTTGAAGTACAATAA
>JBDSHL010000282.1:0-9060 GCA_039918515.1 Saprospiraceae bacterium
GAAGTTAAATTGGAAATAAGTAAAGCTATTAAGACTCTTGCTAAATCGACACCGCGTACTCAAACGAATGACGATAAAACGAACTGACAAATTACAAATACTACATGAAAAAGAATCCTGATTGTTATCGAATATTACATAACTAAAAATCTATGATAATGGAAAAACCAATACTAGATATTACACTCGGCACAATAGGTTGGTTCGCATTCGCGGCAGGAACTGTTGGCATCACAGCAGGACAAACTCTCCGTCTCAGTGTGGTGAACCTCAGCTCAGCAGATGCTATTGTGCTTTATGGCGTATGGCAAAATCCACTCCCAGTTTCTCTCGTTCATGACTCGTACAAACTCGGACCCGGAGAAGCAAGGAATTGTGATATAAATGCATCAAACCTTTCTATCGATTTGTTTGACAAGACTGGGCGTGCTCAGATACGAGCACTTGTGCGATGCAGCGCAAGATCCGTTTGCGGTACTTTGGAAGTGTTTGACAGCAAGACCGGGAGAACGAGCATAAGTATTTCTTTGTAGGAGGTCATTCAATGTTGATATTATGCGAATGTCTTGGGACAGGATAAAAATAAAAATACTTTTTTAAAAAAATGACTGATAATTGTCAGCAACATAGCTTTATTGTGAGAATAGCATGAACGCAACATAGCATTGTCGAAAACGCCGCCACCACGGGTAAAGGACGCTTTGTAGTTTTTTTGAGGCTACAATTCGGCAATACTCAATTCGTCTTAGCACTAATTGCACCTAACGATATTCCGAAAAAAAATTCGCATGGACATCATTAAAATTATTAAAGCAACATTGGTCGACATCTCTTCACTTCAATCTATCAGCATTCAGACCTTTGTTGAAACATTCGCAGACCACAACACTGCAGACAACATGCAAATGTACCTAGGCATCAATTTAAATACTTACAAGCTCACAGAGGAATTATGCGATCCAAATTCTGAATTTTACTTTGCTCTTCTCGACAATAAAGTAATCGGATACTTAAAAGTTAATATTGGACAAGCGCAGACTGACCTCAAAGACAAAAAATCACTCGAAATTGAACGCATTTATGTACTCAAAGACTTTCACGGTAAAAAGGTCGGACAAGTATTATACGACAAAGCAATCGACATCGCTCAATATACGAACGTGGACTATGTATGGTTGGGGGTTTGGGAAAAAAATCTGAGAGCAATTAATTTTTACGAAAAAAATGGCTTTATCGAATTCGACAAACATATTTTTAAGCTTGGCGAAGACGAGCAGATAGACATAATGATGCATTTAAAACTAAGTGGACATTAATGCAAGACGCAACTGTATGGCAGCAACAAGTGTTAACACCAAGTAAGTAATCATTTTTTGCGTATTAACGCTCAAATATGTTATTTAACAAAGCAAAAAACGGATGTCTGCTTGGAGAATTTTCGGTGTGAATGAAAAAATAAATAAAATAAATAGTAGAACAATGCAAAATCAAAATTTTACCATTACCTTTTTGGTAGATCAAACACCAAATGAAGTATTTAATGCCATCAATAATGTTCGCGGATGGTGGTCAGAAGAATTGGAAGGCGATTCAGAAAACTTGAACGATGAATTTATTTATCGTCATAAAGATTTTCACTATTCCAAACACAAATTAATAGAAGTTGCAAAAGACACAAAAGTAGTCTGGCTGACCACAGACAGCAAACTAACATTCATAAATGTTCAAGATGAATGGAACGGAACAAAAATGATTTTTGAAGTTTCTAAACAAAATGAGCAAACAAAATTAGTTGTAACTCATTTCGGATTAGTACCAGAGTTTGAATGTTATGATTCATGTTCAAAAGGTTGGACATATTATTTGAAAAACAGTTTATTGCTTTTGATAACAACAGGTAAAGGACAACCTGACCAAAAAGCAAATTGACGTAAACGATAATAATAAGAGCAAAAGATTTGGCTTGAATTATAATAAAAAATGTGGAACAAGTAAAATTTGAGCAGGGCATTCATCCAAAAAAGTCCTAATGCGAATTTGCCAAATAATATGCCACAGCTCGAAAATTAGCAATCATTATATGGAATATAATTGTCGAGCCTAAGGCCTAAGTGCCTTAAACTGAATCGCAGATTCAAGATCAAAAAAGAAAGTAAATAGCGTCCATGAAGAGATTAATCTTGGTTGCACGACAGAAAGGAATTATTAACTCAAAAAAATTGACAGCGACTATAATGGAGAAGAGTAAAACAAACGCAAACATTCTTATTCGCTGATTGTTTTTAACTTTTCACGATCATATCCGTTTAATGGACGGGTAGACGAAATTTTATTAACAATCATGAAAAAGGGATAATTAAAAATCCATATAAGGAATCAGACACATCATGTCATTAGAAAAAAGCCACCAAGAAAAAACAAGGCTACATACTCGAAACAAAAATCGAGAAAGATATGACTTAAGTGCATTAATGATCTCTAATCCTGAATTGGTTAATTATATATCGCCTAATAAAAATGGGGAGGACTCCATCTACTTTTCAAATCCTATTGCAGTAAAAGTCCTTAACAAGGCATTGCTGAACCATTATTATGGAATAAAGAATTGGGATTTTCCTGACTCAAATTTATGTCCTCCAATACCAGGAAGAGCAGATTACATTCACCATATTGCTGATCTATTATGCGAAAATAATTTTGATACAATTCCAATGGGTGATAAAATTACTTGTTTTGACATCGGTATAGGGGCTAATTGCATTTACCCTATAATTGGAGTTGTAGAATATGCTTGGAAATTTATTGGATCTGATATTGATCCAAAATCGATTGAATCAGCTAAAAATATTGTCAATTCTAATTCTTTACTTAAAGATAAGATTGAGTGTAGACTACAAGAAGATCGAAAAAATATTTTTTACGGGATAATCGCCAAAGACGAAAAAATTGATTTATCCATATGTAATCCTCCTTTTCATTCTTCTTCCGAAGATGCTCAAAATGGAACACGAAGAAAAGTTAAAAATCTATCAGGAAAAATAATACTGGAACCCAAACTCAATTTTTCAGGAATTAGCAATGAACTTATATGTGAGGGTGGAGAATATAAATTTATACTTAATATGGTTAGAGAAAGTAAAATGTACTCCAAAAACTGTTATTGGTTTTCAACTTTGGTATCAAAAAAATCTCATCTAAAAGGAATTTATAAATCATTGGAAAAAGTAAAAGCTAATCAGATTAAAACAATTCTTATGGGAACCGGGAATAAATCTAGCCGAATAGTTGCTTGGACATTCCTTTCTAAAGAAGAACAAAAAGAGTGGAGAGAAACTAGATGGTAAATATAATAATTGAACTAATATGTAACAAGTGCATGTGTCAACTTATTTCAGTACTGCGCTATCTCCTTTATCAACGTCTACTTGGATGCATCTCGGTTTTACTACATTAGAGTTTAGTAAACATTTTAGATATTTGAAGTCCGGTGGCTGTTTTCAATTTACAGAGATAGGTTCCTGCAGAAAGATCAGCGATTTGAATCTGGCTTAGTGGACCTTTTTCTAAGCGCATCAGCTTGCCGCTTATGGAATAAATTTCCATACTCATGATCACAGTAGAAGATTGAATATTGATCACTTCAATAGTAGGATTGGGCAGGAATTGAATGGAAAAGTTTTCCCCAGTTTCCTTTGTACTTGTACTCAGGACAGTATAGACCGTAATCTTATCTGTGATACCAACACCTCCGTTGTTGATTAAAAATATTTTTTTACCATCGGATGAATACGTGATATCACGTAAACGTCCGTTCATTCCCTGGTCCGCACCGAACATGGTAGATGGATTTGGTTTCTGAGGAGTAGAAGGTACAAGATGTTTTCCGTCAGGTGTTAAATTAAATATATGAACCTGATTATCAGTAGATGAACCATTTTTAAGTGAAACGACTAACAGACTATTGCTCCATTCAGGAATACCAGAAGCATTATAATAGATGCCATCTGAGGGTGCCACTGTACACCAATCAAGATAATTATCGATAGTTGGTTGAGGAACATCGCACCAGGAATAAAATGCTTCTACAAGTCGGTCGCCCGCGATAAGAGGATTAGGTACATAGTTCGCTATAAACTCTGATTCGCCTGGATAATTATTGTCAGCATGATAACCCCTTACCCATTTCCATCCATAGTTCATGCCGGCTTGAAGTAAGTTGATTTCATCATCTGTACGATCGCCATGTTCTACATCAAATAGCAAGTCTAGATTTGGTATATACATCAACCCTTGAGGATTGCGATGTCCTCGTGTATAGAATGAATTGCCTTTTATTGGATTATCGCTTGGTATAGAACCGTTCATATTAAAGCGATGTATTTTTCCATTATCAGTATTGGGATTCTGTGCCTGGTAATTTGGATTTGATGATGGTGGAACATAACAATCCGGCGAATTGGTTTCAGAAATGCCATGATCGCCAACGGATAGAAACAGGTAAGGAGTGCCATTGCGAACAATCGCTTTCAATCGACCGCCCAGGTGATCATATCCTGTGGAAATGCCCGTGACTAAATTTGTCGTTCCAGTAACTGATTCAGTAGTCCAATCCCAGTTCAATCTTACTATTTTGAATTTGGTAGCAGGCTTAGTTTCAGAACCACTATTATAAGAATAGACATAATATATGTATGCAGTGTTTGCTCTCATAAAATTGGGATCAAGATCCATGCCTAGTGTACCTGCACCAATATTAGGTGTAAAGCAAGTAGGTAATTGCTCTAATGGAGATCCTGCGTAGTAATCAGGTGCTGTATAGGTATATTTTTTTTCTCCGGTTTCAGGATTTATCCTCGAAACTGTTCCGCCAGCTTCTGTTATCCATAGATAGCCATCAGGTCCATACACTATTTCCCATGGAGTAATTACTTCCGTTGGCAATTCTGTACGGGTGAAAGATTGTGCACTTAGTGTATACGTAATAGAGATAAAGGCTATTAAAAAAATTATAAGTTTCATGGCATGTATATTTAATGCGAAGGTGATGCTATTTCATAAGGAATGATTTATAGAATTAAGAATATATTTTACATAATCCACTTATAAACTAATTATAAAATGCAGAAGCAGAAAAAATAAAAATCAGTTTTGACAATGTACGGGAGTTTGCTGATGTGAAAATAACATCATCATCAAGTTAATTAATCATGCTTGTTTAAATAAAACAATTTGTTTGATGATTTCAATTTGATGGTTCATCCTACTGCAATTGGAAATGGTTTAAAAAATTTAATGATACTACAAAACTAAAACTCACAAAAAGCAAATCTCATTAGGACGGATTAATTGCTAATCCACACAAGAAAATTAAAGGATAAGCGCTCCTCACAAAAATTCCTGCTGACAAAATGCAATGCAGCAAAATATAGCACCTACAAGTTGTTAAATGACGCTTTGTGCTTTGTATGAAGCTGATTGCTATCATTCAGTCTTGTGACATTGCCCAAGAATTCTTTAAGTAGAATAAAACCAAATATGAAATTCCCGAGGAAAAGTTTAAGTTATCGGAGAACCAGAAATTTAAACTACAGATTCAGACGTAAGAGTTTTTATTCCGTCAATTTAAAATCTTAAGGCGGAATTACTAATTATTGAAAAGAGATGTTTATATTTGCTTTGATGAACCAGATAGGGTTTTACTGTCTACGCGGCATAATTTATTCAACTTTATATCGAAGATAAGATGAGCAAAAATCAAATAAATAGATCGAATCAAATGATGATTCTGGAGGAACGGCTTTCAAGCTTCGGATAAACTGACTAGTGGCCAAAATCAACATTCCTTTATGTTTGATATAATTTTATAATAAGAACAATTTTAATAACCCTCTTTTTAATTTCATATGTACAAAATTTGTTAGGACAAAAAATATCCTTACCAAGCGACATTGATACAGTTTTGTTTCATTTATCTCCACAAGAGAAACATGTTTTTGTTAAAGGGATTTCACTGGGCATGACAATTCACCCATGGTCAACATGGTTAGACACTTGTTTTGTGAAACTAAATGGATTAAATATTGAACTTGGACCATTAGGCATAATTGGCGGAATGTGGGGAACTGCATTTGGTTTAATTGGCGTTAAAGATGAAAATGGAAAGAAAACTAGTTTCTTCTCTAATTCTGGTTATCCTGACAGTGTGTTCCATGTCAAGTATGGTACTTATGTAAATGGAATTTCTTTAAGTGTTGGCGGTCTTATTGAAACATTTAATAATGGTTTAATTATGAATGGTATTTCTTGTGTTTCTTATAAGACAAAAGGTTTACTAATTAGTGGACTATTAAATTCTACTTATGAGTTTAAAGGTGTCAATATTGCTGGACTTGGAAATATGTCTCATAAGGGTTATGGAGTACAGATAGGCTTAATAAACAATTGTAAAACAGGACAAGTTCTTCAATTTGGGTTATTTAATAGAATAGGAAATAGAGTAATTCCATTCATTAATTTTAGACTTCAAAAGGAATGAAAAGCTACATTTAAACATTAGGCCACCGCATTAAATGCTAGCAGGCTGTCCCAAAAGTTTCCGGTAGAAAAAGCCAAGAACGAAGATGGGTAGATACAAAATCAGACAAGGTCTAATTAAATAGGCTTAACTGCTAAAGCTGCACAGGTTTTTGCTACTTGGCTGTCTCGCTATTCATAGTGCTTAAATGCTTAGGCGGGTGTGTTCTTGCTAAAGAGTGTACAAGTCAGCGACTCCTATTATTCAGAGTTTGTTTTGTACAAAATTTAATTGACTATTTAAACCATATTTTTCATTAGAAATTCTATTACAAGGTGATACGCCAGCTGGCTTAGCAAATTTTGGAATGAGAAATGCCGACCTTGATATCAACCGAAAAAAGTAATAATTTCTTTTTTTGAGTTGAAAAATTAAATTATTTACCGCATAATTGCGGTAAAAAATTCGTATATTTGCCGCAAATAGTTTCGGATAATGGCAAAATACATCTACGAGCATAAAAATTGGACAGCGTTCAGTTGGCGAGACAAAGACATAAATGCCATATTCGGAGAGGTTCGCCTTATGCAAGGAAAAATCATTGGGCAAATGAACGCTTTGGGCTTTTCTGCCAAAGAAGAAGCCACACTTACCGCTTTAACCTTAGACGTGGTAAAATCATCGGAAATAGAAGGCGAAATACTTAACTACGACCAAGTGCGTTCCTCAATAGCAAGACGCTTGGGAATAAATACCGCAGGAATTGTACACAGCAGTCACAATATAGAAGGCATAGTAGAAATGATGCTTGATGCAACACAACGCCATTCCATACCTCTAACTAAGCAACGTTTGTTTGGCTGGCACGCGGCGCTTTTCCCCATCGGTTACAGCGGACCTTACGAAATTGAAGTGGGAAGATACCGAACAAGCGAAATGCAAGTTGTTTCGGGAGCAATAGGCAAAGAAAAAGTACATTACGAAGCCGTTAAACCAGTGCTGTTAAAAACGGAAATGGACAGGTTTTTGGATTGGTTCAACAATGACAACAGCCTTGACCTTGTGTTGAAAGCTGCTATAGCTCATTTTTGGTTTATCATCATTCACCCTTTTGATGACGGAAATGGTAGAATAGGAAGGGCCATAACCGATATGTTGCTTGCCCGTTCCGAAGGCAGCGGAGAAAGATTTTACAGTATGTCGAACCAAATATTAGCCGAACGAAAACGTTATTACAAAGTTTTGCAAAATGTGCAACATAGCTCAGGTGACATTACGGAATGGATAGACTGGTTTTTGTATTGCCTTAAAAATGCAATGCTAGCCACCGAAACCACCACACAAAAAATATTAGGCAAAGCTGAGTTTTGGAATCTACACGAACTTATACCGATCAATGAACGTCAACGCTTAATGATAAACAAACTTTTTGACGGTTTTGAAGGTAGACTACAAACCTCAAAATGGGCTAAAATTGCTAAAACATCTACCGACACTGCCTTACGGGATATAAAGGATTTGGTAGAAAAAGGTATTTTGTTACAAACAAACGAAGGCGGACGAAATGCAAATTATGAATTAGTGGACTTTAAATTAAAATAACCCTTAGCTATAACAGCATTTGGCAAAAAAGAGGGTTTCAGTGGTAGCAGACAGTTTTGTGCTTCGAAATCATCAACTTCTTGAAGCCGCAAAACTTGGGAAATTATTTGGATACAGTGCTATTTCTTAACTTTGGGCAAGAAATAGACAATTTATAAAAGACAAAATGAAAAAACTGTTCATAATTTTAACACTTATTTTTATTGATTCAAGCGTGAACTCACAAATATATTTGCCGCTCACTAACAATATGGTTGTAAGCAGCAATTCAAATATAAAGATTGCCGCTGCTAATTATAAGTTTAGCGATAAGGATGTAAATGGTATCATTCGGATAAATAACGCAAACAATGTTATTGTAGATGGTGACAGCGTGGATGTAGACGGTTTGAATTTTTCGGGATATATGATTTACATCAGCAACAGCAGCAATGTGCTGATTAAAAATTTTCGTTCTGTAAAAAATTATTTCTATGCTTTACATGCTGAAAACTGTAATCACCTTGTAATTGAAAATTGCAATTTTTCTAAAAATAAAAAAGATACTGTTGGATGGATTTCAATTTTTGAAAATGCATTTGCTCCTAATGGCGGAGGAATATTTTTGAATGGTGTAAGAGTTGCCGAATTGCATCACGACACCGCCCAATTTCAGAATGACGGAATTGCAATATATAATAGTGACAGCATAAATGTTCACGACAATATTCTTTCTTGGAATACAGCTTATGGAATTCGCATGTATAAAACTGATTCATCTAGAGTGATGAACAATATTGCTTCACACATAAACCGTTTTACCGACCCGAGTGATTGTGGAGCCATCCTCTTATATTTTTCAAGATTGAATCTAATTATTGGAAATGATTTTTCGTATAGTGGTGACGGTATTTTTACCAATGCTAATGTTTATGGACCTAATTCCATTTCCAATTTTCATGACG
>JBDSHL010000283.1:0-4626 GCA_039918515.1 Saprospiraceae bacterium
TGGCTTGAATGGAGAGATATTTCATTAAGATATCCGGACTATAGTAATGTGGATATCGCTAGCATAGAAGAATTTATTGGCTTTATTAAAGCTTTGAATAATTAATAAACATCAAAATTTTGAAAAAAAATTATCGCACTGAAAATAATTATATCCTGGATGATGATCAAATTATCCAAGCGATATGGCTTAAAAAAGAAGGTCTATTATATATTAAGAAAAAAAGAAACAAAGTTGATACTCCATTCCTTAAATTAATTTATCAAGAAGGTAAAATATGGATTAAATTAGAAGGAACAGATAAAATAAGTGAATTAGAAAATGTTATCATCAGTAAAATTGAAATTCAATACTTTGAAGAGAGTCAATTATTATCAGCTTATTATAAGATCGTGGATTCACATGAAAAGTGGCGCGGAAGATCTTATATAAATTTTAAAAAATATCAATTGTTAAGATTTTATATAGCTGATATTGAAACTGTATTATTTTCTGAATTGTTGGATTTTATACCTGGTTTACATGAAGCTAAGAAAGCCTATGAACTTGAGATTAAAAGACTAAATTCCAGAACTTGTATCTGGAGCAAAACTCACGTTGATGTGTTTAAGTCTTGTTCAGAATCAAAATTATACATTTACAGGAATGTAAGCAATTACATTTGTATGGATCTGGTTCATATTCGCTTTTATTGTTTCAAAGAGGTTATGTTGGAATATAATTTAGATAGAAGCAATGCTTTGTGGGAAGATAACTTCTTCACCAAGATTTTAAGAAATAAACAAGAGGTCCTTAATAACATTAGTTTATATCTTATAGCTAATGAATACAGGGATTATTATGATAATGATGAATTGGGAGCTCAGTTAGAAACAGATTGTAGTAGCCTGACAATAAACCTAAATCATTTTGATCCGGAATTGGATATAAGGATAGAGGAATTGATCTTCCAATTTAAGAAGCAATGGTTGGATCCTTTAGATATTGGGGTGGAGATAAATTGAATTTACTTGGAAAAATATTCAAATATTTAACCCACTTTATGAAATAGACTTTCTACTACATGCCGATAAGTCAACTGGTTGATTGACTTTATCTACGAATCTTTATTAAATAATCTAAGTTTTCACTTATCTTATACTTATACCAAGTATTTTGTAAAATAAAAAAAGGAGCTATGAATTTAACTTCATAACTCCTTGATAATCAAGTCGGGGCGGAGGGATTCGAACTCTCGACCCCCTGCTCCCAAAGCAGGACTATAATGTTATCCTATAATTTCTTATCTTTGCATATGGTATTTAAAATGCTAATATACAACACTTTACCAAATTTTATAATAATCCATGTTAACCTATATTCAACTATTAAACTTACACCGTCACTTACACCAGTAATTAATTCACTAAATAATTTATTCTATTATGATAAACTTCAAAATTCTTCAATACAAGCACAAAACTTTAAAAGATGGGACACACCCAATTCTTTTGCAACTTGTTTACAATGAGAAGCCTAAAAGATATACTATAGCAAAATCATGCCTCATTGTTCAGTGGGATGACAGTAAAAGTATATATACTTCTAAAATGCCTAATTATAAGAATCTCAATATGCTATTAAATAAAGAGCGATCTAAGGTTGATGGGATATTAACAGAAATGGCGAAATCTGACAAACCTTTTACCTTTGAATCATTTGACAAGCTGTATAAAGGGAATAATAAACCAATTAGACTTTACAGCTTCATTGAACTACTAATGAATGAATTACACGAAAAAGGAAGGGTGGGTACTAAAAATGTATATGGGGATACGTATCGAGCATTAAAAAGATATAGGCCTAACAATAGAATCCAACCTGAAGACGTAGATTATAATTATTTATCTGGATTCGAGCATTCGCTAAGTAAAGGGGGCTGTACTAATGGTGGGATTTCAGTTTATATGAGGACATTAAGAGCTATATTGAATGAAGCTATTAATAGAGGTTATCTTCACAAAGATTTATATCCATTTGCTACAAATCAATCCAAAACAGGTAAATACAGCATAGGAAAGCTAAAATCTTTATATAATCCAAGAGGTCTAAGTACTTCAGATATAAATAAATTAAAAGCATTTAATTCAGAACTTAATATACATTTGAAACAAGCTCATCAGTACTTTTTATTTAGTTATTATGCAGGAGGCATTAATTTTACAGACATGGCTTATCTTAAATGGTCAAATATTACTAACAATAGAATTAATTTTAACCGTAAAAAAAGTGGCTCTGACTTGAGTATTCAGGTAAGCGAACCAATTCAGGGTATACTAAATTATTTCACTCAGCTTGATGATACTATGAAGGAATACATATTCCCGATTTTGGATTCTGATAAACATATAACTCCTCAACAAATAAAAGATCGGATTAAAAAATGTTTAAAGAAATATAATCTTGATCTAAAAGAGCTTCAAAAAATGTTAAATATGCAAGAAAAATTAACTTCTGGGGTTGCTAGACATACATATGCACAAGTCTTA
This sequence comes from Saprospiraceae bacterium, assembly GCA_039918515.1. Taxonomy (GTDB): domain Bacteria; phylum Bacteroidota; class Bacteroidia; order Chitinophagales; family Saprospiraceae; genus Vicinibacter. The sequence goes on from JBDSHL010000283.1 coordinate 2,529, forward strand.
AAAAACAATAAAATTTCTACTGATATTATATCTGAAAAATTAAGACATTCAGACATTAAAACTACAAGGCATTATTTAAAGCGATTGCCATCCGAAGAACTTGATTATGTTGATAAATATTTATAAATATGCTAACATGTCTAGTCAAAATAACTTGATTAAAAAAATAATTAACAATTTTGAAATTCTTTTTGAATGGAGCAAAATTGGAGATTGGTACATAAGTCATTACATTTTTGATAGTGTATTAGAATACTTAAGGACTTTATTTAACAATAATAATCCTGAAAATTTGGAATTTTGGAATAACTTTATTTCAGAAGATAATTTGGTAAAAGGTTTAAATAACTTAAACTTATCTCTATTTGAAGTAACATATTTTAGATATATTATTGCTAGTACTTTTCATAGTGTAATCTATAACAATGAACAACTAGAAAATAAATCTATTGAATTTTCGAGGCCTGAAATTTATATAGTCAATGGAGTCAATTTAAGAATAATACTTATAGAAGAATTAGAATTAGATGTACATAAAGTTGAAAAGCTTAGTGACGGATTTTATTATGTTAAACAAAATATTGAAAAGAATTTTAGTATGACACTAAAGGATCTGCAAGTAACATTTAAACCTTTCTTTTTAAAAACAACAAATAAAGATAAATATGCGCTTATAAAAAAAGTTGAATATTTAATTGAAAATAATTGGTTTTTGAAAAACCTGAATAAATACGATATAGACTCTAAAATATCATTAATAAATGGCAATGAAGATACAAAACTAATTTTTATTCAATTTAGAAAATGGCTTAATTCAAGAAATCATAATCCTCCTACAAAACGAATTCCAATTAAAAATTTAAAAAGAGGTTTCAGAATTATAGAGTCATTCAAGAATAAAATAGATCAAATTTGCGACCTCTTAGTGCCAGATTACATTATTCATACGAATAAATTGCAAAGCATCAAAGTCTTTAATGATATCTTTAGTATTTCTCAAACTAATATTAAATCACCCTTGAATATCAAAAAGAAAAATATTTGGTTAGTTCCCTATATAGTTAATTCACTAAATAAATTAAAGGCATTTAGTTATCCAGAACTAAATGAACATTGGGAAGTATTTGAAAGGTGTTTTACACTTGATGGAAATACATATAGTTTAAATCAAACAAGAAAATTTAAAATACCAAGCAGCCGTAGAGCTCAAACATTAAAAGAAAGGGTTGATAGTATCTTAAATAGCTAAAATTAAGAATACCTACTTTCTAACACATTCTAAAATTTTAAACTCTTCATATTCAATAAATTAAGTAATAATCATTCGGAAGGCATTCGGAGGACTTTTTCTACAACTTTGTTTTAGTAATAATACACTAATCTTTTTAGAACTTCATTGATCTATTGTTAGTTATATTTCTAAATCACACAGAATTATGTCAAGTTTAAATAATAAAACATATATGTCGCTTGAAGAAGCCGCAGAATTTTTATCCATTTCAAAATCCGAATTATATAAGAAGACAGCAAGTCAATCCATTCCCCATTATAAGCTATCAAGGCGACTTATAAGATTCGAGATAAATGAACTTAAAAATTATATGAATTCATTCAAAGTTGAACCAATAAATCAATAAGCTATGAATATAGATAATTGGAAAAAGTACAATTGCACACAAATACTAGGTATTTCTTTACTCTTACACAAATTGACTAAGAATTATAAGATATACCACATTGAACAAAATATTTATAAACTTATTGGAAAATTCGGGAATGATAAAATAAGGTCACATAAAGAAGTTAATAAAAAAACCAAGAAGTTTAAATTTAATATCCTTAGTGATCCATAACTTTAAGGAACATATTGATTATGGGTTTTACCGCTAAGATGCAGGTCAAAAACATAAGCATTTAGAGCTTTTCATTTATTATTATAAACAATACCTTTTGATTCAACTGATCAAGAGATGCCAAATTATTTCATTTTATTAAAAAATTTACAATATGATAAACCATTTAAATGAGGATCAATCCGATTGGTTATTTGATACTGGGTATTACAAGGAATTTATAGAATCCTATTCTTCTTGGATTC
>JBDSHL010000284.1:0-9855 GCA_039918515.1 Saprospiraceae bacterium
GTGCCGCAACTTGAAACTTTACTGCAGTGAACACCATCGTAGCAGGATTCCAATAAGCAGAAGTCACATCATTGCTAGATGAAGAGACAGCACCACCTAAACCTAATCCGCGAGCACCGACACCGAGATTTAAAAAATCATTGCTAAACTTGGGTGTCTGAGCATATACAAGCCATGCAAAAAGGTCAAATACAATAATCAAAGCTAGGTTTTTCATAAATCGACGTAAATATAACAAATTAATGTAATATGTAATTGTGCTATAGTATTTATAACGATTTCTTTACTCAATTAGTACCTCCAAAACCATAATTGGATAAAATCTTCTTAAATAAGAAGTACACTAAGCTCCCAGTTATCAGGCCAACAAGCCATCCTGCAATCACATCAATTGGAAAATGAACACCTACAAAAACTTGTGCAAAACCTATTAAAATGGGCCAGAATAACATAAAATATCTAGCTTTCGGCAAAGAATCTCTTAAAATGAAAAAAAAGAAAAGGCCTAAAGCCATATGATTTGCAGCATGTGTAGATGGAAAACTATAACCTCCGCTACAATCGATTAAAGGACTGAAATGGTCTTTGAAATACAACTCCCGACATGGTCGATCCCTTTTAATTGCTTTTTTTAAGATATTACTGTTTAACTGATCCGTTAAAGCAATTAATACAATAGTACACAAAACTATGATCCATACCGTTTTTTTATGAAATAGAAATATCCATCCAATCAAGGTAATATACAAGGGTACCCAAAACATTTTATCTCGAAAACCGATAATAAAATTATTTATCAAATCATTGTGCAGATGAATTTGAATCCACTCAAAAACACTATGATCCAACCACAATAATTGATTTATCATTTAGTGTTTTTTAAAGATACAAATCATACGCGGAGATTTAATTTCATCAAATTTACTTAATTGATAATCCCCTAACACTTCGACTAATTTAACTCCAAAGGGTTCAAATGTCGAACACATTTCTTTTAAGGTATAAATTTTAACCGTTTCGTAGTAAGGGATACATTCACCTGGAGTACATACCGTAATCTCCTTCACTACCCTATCTTCGTTGATGCATCTTTTAATGTGATATTCATTCTCACCAAATTTTTGTTCTTCATTTTTTATCAAATTATTGATGATATAATTTTTATTAAAATAATCAACAACTAAGATTCCATCCTTCTTAAGATTTAAAATTAAGTTTTTTGCAGCAAATGAATTTTCTCTTTCAGAACTAAAATATCCAAAACTTGTAAATAAATTAAAGACAAAATCAAAATAATTAATACAAAATAAATGCCGCATATCGTGTTGATAGAAGCTTAGTTTTTCTACCTCAAATTCTTTTGCTTGTAGGATCATTTTGAAAGACAAATCTATCCCAGTCACCTCCATTCCACAATTATACAAAGCAAGGGCATGTCTTCCATTTCCACAGGCTAGATCCAATGCTTTTGATCCGCGAGGGATTTCCAAATATCCTACCAGAGCCGCGATAAAATTATCCGCTTCGTCATTGTCTCGGTCAGAATATAACTCTTCATAATATGGACTATCAAACCATTCCTTGAACCAATTTTTCATTCTTCTGCTAATAACGGCAAATTTAATACTTTTGCGACAGCAAACAACGTGCATGAGCTTAATTGTATCAGTATCTGGAATTCGAGGAACCATTGGAGGTCAGCCAAGCGACAATCTAACCCCTAATGAAATTTTAAAATTTAGTCTTGCTTATGGCTTATTGCTCAAAACAAAAAATTTAAAGCCAACCATAGTTATAGGAAGAGATGCCCGCATTTCTGGACAGATGGTTGCATCCTTTGTCATTGCTAGTCTTCAAAGTATTGGAATTAATGTCATCGATCTTGGATTATCTACTACGCCTACAGTAGAAATGGCGGTTATTAACCATCAAACAGATGGAGGGATTATCATAACCGCAAGCCATAATCCAGTTCAATGGAACGCTTTAAAATTACTTAATCAACTAGGAGAATTTATATCTGCAGAAGATGGATTGAAAATAGTTGAATTTTCAAAACAATTAAATATTGAATTTAGCACTGCGCAAGACCTAGGAAAATTAAACATTCTCGAGAATTCGATGGAAGAACATGTAAAAGCAATTCTTAATCTCAAACTCATTCCAGTTGATCTCATTCGCGCAAAAAAGTATCATATTGTAGTAGATTGTATAAATTCTACAGGAGCACTTGCATTGCCTATTCTCCTAGATGCTTTATCTTGTACTTATGAATTAATAAATGGAAATCCCAATGGCCTGTTTGCACATAATCCAGAACCTCTTGAGATTCACTTGCAAGATCTCATTAAAGCCTGTGGCAAAAATACAAATTTAGGGATTGCAGTTGATCCTGATGTTGATCGTCTTGCCTTGGTTGACAACCATGGCAAATTTTTTGGTGAAGAATATAGTTTGGTTTGCGTTGCAGATTATGTATTAGATCACAAGTTAGGGAATACTGTTTCTAATTTATCTTCAACACGAGCTTTAGCAGATCTCACCAATGCCAAAGGAGCACATTATTATGCCTGTGCAGTTGGCGAAGTTCATGTAGTCAAAAAAATGAAATCAGTCCATGCTGTTATTGGAGGAGAAGGAAACGGAGGTATCATTCTGCCTGAATTACATTATGGCCGTGATGCCCTAGTAGGAATTGCATTGATTTTATCTAACATGGCCACCAAAAATAAAAGTTTATCAGAACTTAAATCTCAATATCCACATTACGAAATGTTTAAAGATAAAATTGACTTAAACCCTAATGTAGATTATCAGAGTTTACTTAATTATTTAAAGGACTATTATAAAAATGAAATCTTAAATCTAGAAGATGGCTTGAAAATAGACATGGCCAATGGATGGCTTCATTTAAGAAAATCCAATACTGAACCCATTATTCGAATCTACAGTGAAGCGCAATCTTATCATACAGCTCAATTACTTATTGAGCAAATAAAAACTTTGGTTGCAAAATTCTAAATAACTTTATGGAACGAAGAATTTATCTAGACAACGCAGCAAGCACTCCTCTTCATCCTGAAGTTATTGAGACCATGATGTCTACTGCTAAAAATATTTTTGGAAACCCATCTTCTATACATCGTGAAGGTGCAATGGCCAAAAACGTACTAGAAGAATCCAGAAAAATATTGGCTGAATATTTAAATACCTCAGCAAGTCAAGTCTTCTTTACTTCTTGTGCAACGGAATCCAATAATACGATAATTCGGTCTGCATGTGAATCTGGAAGATATCAACACATTATAACCTCTCCGCTAGAACATCCTGCGGTATTGAAATCTATTCAATATTATTCATCGTCTAATTCTATTCAGGTTCATTATTTGAATCCTGATAATCATGGAAAAATAAATTTGGATGAACTAACTCCATTACTAGAATCAAATGGAAAAAATACATTTGTCAGCCTTATTCATACACACAATGAATTGGGAACTATATTACCGATTAGAATTGTAACTGAACTTTGTCACAAGCATGGCGCGATGTTCCATTCTGACACTGTTCAAAGTATTGGATTAATAGATCTCAATGTAACAGAATTAAAGATAGATAGTATTGTTGGTTCAGCGCATAAATTCTATGGACCCAAAGGCGTTGGATTTATGTATCTAAAAGAACCTGCCCATATTCAACCATTTATTTATGGAGGTTCTCAGGAAAGAAATATGCGATCAGGTACAGAAAATTTAGTCGGAATCGCAGGAATGATAAAAGCGCTGGAACTAGTAAAAACTGAAATGGCTCAAAGGATCAAACATATTAAGATTCTCAATGAGAGACTACGCCATGGCTTAGTTGAACTTAATATTCCTCATGAATTAAATTCGCCCACTGAAGATTGCTTACCTAAAATTCTAAATGTTTATTTTGACAAAAGTGCAAATACTGATTGGTTATTAATGAATCTCGATATTGAAGGAATTGCTGTTTCTGGAGGATCTGCATGTTCTTCAGGCTCTGAAAAGGCTTCACACATCAATGAATATATTCGCCCTAATTCGTTGGGAAGATCAATAAGATTTTCTTTTTCACATCTTAATACAGAAGAAGAAATTGATTATACATTGCAAGTACTAAAGAGATTAATTCTGTAAAACAAGAGTTCACGTGTTTTATGAAGCTTCCAGCTTCAATTTATTTGTAAACTTAATGTTTTTTTCATAATTTTTGCAGAATTAGCAAAAATGTACGCCAAAAACTATGGATTTTCAAACATCGCTATAAATATTTAACTCCTACGGAGTTATTTGTATTTATAATGGATTAGTCGCGTTTTTTATTGGAATAATTTCGAACTCTCGTCAGTCACACTTTAAACTTTTCACTTTCGCCTTATATTCTATTGCGTATAGATTTTAGTTTATCGGGTGATATTTCAAGAATTTCCAGAATATCAATATCTGAAAAGCCCTTTTTTATCATATTGTTAATTGCAATAATGAGTTCAGTTTCTCGACCTTCTTCACGGCCTTTCTCTATGCCTTTCTCCATGCCTTCTTCTCTGCCTTTCTCCATACCCTCTGCCAAGCCCTGTTTCTTGATTTCGTGTAAAACTGTTTCTTTTAAACCCATATTGAAAGTATTTGGTAATATTTCTTGTACTTGATCCTCAAATGTATGAATATATTCTGAACTATCAAAACGCAAAATAACGCTTAAAAATTCCATCAGACTCCTTATTTTTTGATCAGGATATCCTTTTCTTAATAATAATCTGACTAAATCCATTTTGATACTCAGTATTTTGTCATCGGTAGATTTCTTATTCTTTAACCAGTTTAGACTCATCAATACCACATCGGCAAATGGATTATTAATTTTTGAAAGCTTCTCCTCATCCTGATGTATAACTTTATACACATTATATTCATAGACATGTCTTGTTCCTAGGAAATCAGTTGTGTAATGACTTGGAAGATAGCTTGGATCCTCATCTGTAAAAATAGCTAATGCTGTGATTGGTTTTTGATAGCGTTCTACTATCCGATAATAATAGATGAACATCCGTTGACTAAAGTTTGCGTCTCTATACCCTTGTACTTCCACATGAACCAATATCCATTCTTCTATTCCAGCTTTAGAATAGACTTTAATCAATTTATCTACAAATCTTTGATTGCTTTCAGATTCCGGAAATAACTGCGCCAACTCTTTATCCATAAATTCAAAACCACGCCCAAAGTCGATATGATCCTTCGCCTGTGGAAAAAAGAAAAGCAGAAAGTCACTGCACAGGTCCTCAATGATACCTTTCCATAAAATGTCTTGGTTAATGAACATAAAGCAAAAATATAAAAAAAATGCCACATGAATACTTATACGAAATCAGGTGGTTTGTTCAAGCTTCCAGCTTCAATCTAAATTATTTTCTATTCAAAAAAATTTCAGCCATCATACATCTTGCACTTCCGCCACCAATCGTTTCAATAGTAGGAATATTTACTATAAGCAATTTAGTCTTTGCAGTTAATTGACTTAATTGAGATGGAAGTAGCGAATCAAAAGCTGATTGAGACATAACAAGAATTGGATCACCATTCGCGGCAATTAATTGCAACATATTACCAGCAAAGTGATTCATCTGATCGAAACTAATTGCAATGATTTCTTTATTGGACTCCTTAAATAAATCAATAAGTTCAGATTGCTTTTCTCCAACAACAGAGTCCAAGCAGATCACAACAAAATCCTTGCCTAATGCCATCATAACATTGGTGTGGTAGATATCCACTCCATTTTCATCCTTAGCATAAAAAAAAAAGACAGAATAGTTGATAAGACTCGCTAAGTGTTGTAATACCTGAATATCTGTTCTGGGACTTAAACAAGCATAAATTATTCTGTGAACATTATCAAAGATCATACTGCCTGTTCCCTCTAGATATTGCTCTTTATCTTCAAATATCTCAAGACTGAATCTTCTTTCTACTTTGAAATTTTTCTCAATTTCAGAAATGATATCCTCCCTCCGCTCAAATCTCCTATTAAGGCTTTGCATTGGATATGTAATCAAAGTTCCATCTGAATGAAAACTTATCCAATTATTTGGAAATATTGCATCTGGTCTTGTTTGTTCCTTGTTGTCTTGGATAACCATGACTTGAATTCCTGCATTTCGAAGTTGTTCAACCATTTGATCAAACTCTTGAAGAACAGAGTTTTGAATTTCTAATTCACTTAGTTGATCAATTTTTTTTTGGAAGGCATTGGTATTCCCTGTTTCTGAATTATATCCAAAGCTAACAGGTCGAACCATTAAAATATTATTGCTAAGTTGTTGAGGAATCATTTTTTTTAAATTAACTCGTTAATAAAGATTCTGTTTTCATTTTTGAAGCTAGCTCATGGCCGAGAAATCTTTCAATTAAATCATGAACCAAATAAATAACTGGTGTCATAAGTATAGCTACAAAAAATTTATATATATAATTAATGGTGCCAATAGCAAGTACCATCTTTAATGGCCATCCTGCCCCAATATAAAATGCAATAACAAGCACGACATAACTATCAATAAATTGTGAAACCAACGTAGAACCCGTTGACCTTAACCAAATTCTACTCTCACCCGTACTTTCTTTTATTTTATGAAAAACGTAAACGTCTATTATTTGTCCTATTAGGAAGGCTACTAATGAGCCAATGATGATCCACAAACCCTGACCAAAAATCAAAGAATAAGCTGAATTCAGATTAAGCACTTCAGATTGCGGCTGCAATGCTAGATGAGATTTAGGCCAAAAATCTGCTGGACTCAAGTTTATTGCAAACTTAACTACAATAAATGCATAAGCGATCATTACACTGGTAAGATAAGATAGGAATTTAACGCCTTTCGTGCCATAGTATTCATTGATTATATCCGTAAGTATAAATACAATAGGCCATAACAATACTCCAGCAGTCAAATTAAATGAAAGGTGCTCCATCCCTAGAAAATTAATATCGAATAGCCTAATCCCAAATGACTTCTCAAGAGAGAATATCTTAACTCCAATAAATTCCGCCATCAAGGCATTGGTAATAAATAAAGCCGCTAGCAACAGGAATAGAAGAGTTTGCTTATTTTTGCTGATATTTAACATAGTAAAGTTTAAACACTACTCCAATTAATTGGTTTTCACCATAATGTCAAAGATAGCTATAGATTTCAAAACTGGCCTTATAAAAAAGCAAGAACAAATTTTTGTAGGAATTGACTTGGGAACAACCAATAGTCTTATTTCTTATTTCAAAGATGGCCTTCCTGTTATCATCAAGGATCTTAATGGAAATCCATTGTTTGTACCTTCAATAATTTATATTGACGAACAAAATGAAATACATGTTGGGAAGGATGCAAAAAAAATGCTTGGTTCTCTACCTTTATCCACCATATATTCTGTTAAAAGATTGATGGGAAAGTCTTATCAGGATTTACAAGATAGAAAACTATTTTTCGGATATAGTTTTGACAAAGAAAATTCTGAAAATTTAATTAAAATAAAAATCAACAATCGCTATTATTCTCCAATAGAATTATCTTCTTATATCTTAACTTACCTTAAAGACGAAGCGGAGAAATCTCTTGGAATTAAAATTGAAAATGCAGTTATAACTGTTCCTGCATACTTCAATGATGAACAAAGACAAGCAACAAGAGATGCTGGGAAATTGGCAGGACTTAATGTTATGCGGATTGTCAATGAACCCACTGCAGCAAGCTTGGCATATGGTTTTGGAATAGATAGGAAAACTACAAAAAATATTGCGGTATATGATCTTGGTGGTGGAACTTTTGACATTTCAATTCTTAGAATTGAAGATGGTATCTTCGATGTCTTAGCAACAAGGGGAGACACCTATCTTGGTGGAGATGACTTTGACAATGCAATTATTCAACATTGGCAAAGCATATTAGATATTCATCTTGAAGATGACAATATTGCTTTAAATGAATTAAGAAAAATTGCAGAAGAGGCAAAAATTAGTGTTTCCCAAAGTAACAATTTTAAGACTACTTGGAGAAAACATATTTTGCAACTTTCTGTGCTAGAATTTACGACCATTACGCATAAGCTAATAGAACGAACTATTCATTCTTGTCAACTTGCTTTAGAAGATAGTCAACTTGACTTAGCACATATTGACGAAATTATTCTTGTTGGTGGATCAACCCGCATGCCCATTGTTATAAAAGCTTTGGAAGAATTTTTTAAGAAGAAAATAAACAATAGTTTGAATCCAGATGAAGCTGTAGCACTTGGTGCAGCTCTACAAGCTGATATTCTCGCAGGAAATAATAAAGATTTTCTTTTATTAGATGTCAATCCATTATCTTTAGGAATTGAAACACTAGGAGGAATAATGGATGTAATTATCCCCCGTAATTCTAAGATTCCAACTCGGCAAGCCAGAGAATATACTACATCAAAAGACGGCCAGATTAATTTGAAAATTTCAGTTTATCAAGGAGAGCGTGACCTTGTTGAGAATAATAAATTTCTCGCGGAGTTTGTCCTTAACAAGATACCTTCAATGCCTGCTGGAATACCTAAGATCCAGGTCAGTTTTAATATTGATGCGGATGGAATTCTTAAAGTTAATGCAAAAGAATTGAGGACTAATACAGAACAAGAAATAACAATCAAATCTCAATTTAGTCTCCCTCCTGAAGAGATTGCAAAAATGTTAATCGAATCTGTCAAATTTGCTAAATCTGACATGGAAAAAAAATCATTAATTGATTCTATTAATGAAGCGAATGCAATAATTTTAGCAACAGAAAAATTTATTAAAGACAACTCCAAGTTCTTAACTGATGATCAAAACGACAAAGTACTTATGGTGTTAAATCAATTAAAAAAATCTGTAGATTCTAAGATCAAAGAAGATATTCATTCAGCAATGGATTCATTAAATGAATATACTACCCCACTGGCTCATGAAAGTATGGATAGAAATATACAAAAAGCTCTTAGAAATCAAGAAATAGTAGCCAATATTCAAAGTGAATTGAAATAATATGCCTAAGAAATTCAATAACCTTTCCGACTTAAGCATGATTTATTCAACGCATGCATTTGAACCAGAACAAGAAGAACTCATAAAAAATACTAATTATGCCAATCAAATCGTAAGAATTCAATTAGATTCTAAATTACGCGGTGGTAAAGCAGTAACGAAAATAATGGGTCTTGAACTAATGGAAAAGGATATGGAATCATTGGCTAAAGAATTAAAACAAAAATGCGGTGTGGGCGGATCTGTTAAAGAAAATATTATACTTATACAAGGAGACCACGTAAATAAAATTATTCCTATACTCATTGCCAAAGGATTTAAAAACACCAAAAGAACCGGAGGTCAATGAAAATTAATTTGCATTTTTTTTATTCTTACTTTGCATTAATTTTGTTGCTATATTCATGTAAAGAGAAGGAAGTAGGTGAAAAAGAAGCTTATCATGCACTTCAATTTCAAAATGAATTAAATTTATATCCCCAAAAAATCCTGATAACCAACCAATATTCTAAGGCCTATACAGAACATATACATCTTAAAAATTCAAATTCGTTAAGAACTGATCTATGGCATTGGATAGGTCCAGAAAACATTACTGGAAGAATTTTGTCTCTAGCCATAAATCCAAAAGACACCAATGAATTATGGGCAGGTAGCGCATCTTCTGGCTTATGGAAATCTGAAAGTGGTGGCTTTGGTAAGAATTCTTGGGAAAATATCCAAACTGGGTTTCCCGCCTTAGCGATAGGAGCGATTGCAATTGATCCTGAACATCCAAAAACAATT